>JAGWLR010000088.1 GCA_028864885.1 Burkholderiales bacterium
CAGGCGCATCAAGTGCCTGACCATTGCCGATGACTTCAGCCATGAATGTGTGGACATCGCGGTAGACCTGTCCATGCCTGGCGCGTACGTCACCAGAATCCTTGAGCGAGCCGCACGCTTGTCAACGCCGATTCAAATTTCCCCAATTTGGCCGGAGTAAATTTCCCCACCCGTTTAGGTGGGTGATCAGCCCGTGCTGTGGTCTCGTGGCTCCTTTGGTGGGCGGCCTGGACGGCGCTTGATGGGTTGCTGATTCTGTGGATCGAGCACAGAGGTGCGCGTTCGCATGTTTTCGGGGATAAGCGCGGCATGCTCGCGCAAACGATAGGAATTGCCCTCGATAGGGATGACCACCGCATGGTGAAGCAGGCGGTCGAGTAATGCTGTCGCCACCACAGCATCCCCAAAGATATCGGCCCATTCGCCGAACCCTCGGTTGCTGGTCATGATCATGGCGCTACGCTCGTAGCAGGAGTTGACCAACTGGAAGAACAGGTTGCCGCCACCGGATCCCAAAGGAAGGTAGCCGATCTCGTCAACGATGAGCAGGCTGTAGCGACTCAGGAACTTCACACGTTCACGTAACTTGCCCTCGCGCTCAGCTTTGCGCATCGAATCGACCAACTCGGCCAAGGTGGCAAAGAAGACATGTTGGCGCCAATTCAAATCTGACCTGGGGGTGCGGCAGAAAACTTGGACTGGTTAAACGGCGACTCCCAGGCTTTGGCGATGCTCGACAGGGCTGCGAGCACCAAGTGAGACTTTGATCCGCGTCTCGTTGTACCACCGAATATAGGCGTCCAAGCAGGCAATGAACTCGTCAATCGTCGTGTGCAACCAGTCACGAGAGTAGAACATCTCGATCTTTAAGCGGCCAAAGAAGCCCTCGCATGCGGCATTGTCGGGCGAACATCCTTTGCGCGACATAGATCGAGTCAGCTTGGCGTCGGCAATCCGCGATAGCCAGCCCGGCCAACGATAGTGGCCGCCACGGTCCGAATGCACCACGGGCCTGGAGTCGCTGGCCGCGACCTTGTCGATTGCGGAGTCCAGCATCGTGTTGACCAGCTCAGCATTTGGTCGAGTGCCGATTGACCAGCTCACGACCATGCCATCGAAGCAATCGATCATGGGCGACAAGTAGACCTTGCCGGCCGGGATCTGGAATTCCGTGATGTCGGTGAGCCACTTCTCGTTCGGTGCACTGGCGCGGAAATCACGGTTGAGGAGGTTGTCCGGCGCGGGGCTGATCTCACCCATGTACGAGCCGTATCGACGACGCTTGCTTGTTGCTGCAACCAGGCGCTCTTCCTTCATGAGCCGGCGCACTACCTTCTCAGACACTGTCATCGACCGGTCGGCCAGCGAGGCGTGTATCCGCCGGGAGCCGTAGCAGCTGTAGTTGCGCTCAAAGATGTCGGTCATGGCCTTGCGCACGTCGGCATACTTGTCGGCCACTTGAAGTCGGGCCCGATGGTAGAAGTAGGAACTGCGTGGCAACTTGAGTTCGCAGAGCAGGTCCGTCACCGAGTAAGTGGACTTCAGGGCATCAACCAACAGCGTCTTCTCCCGATTCGTCAGGTCCTGCTGGTCGATGCCCAGTTCTTTTTTTAGGAGTTCATTCGCCTTCTTCAGCAGGTCCTTCTCGAGCTGCAACCGCCTGATGTCCTGTCGCAACGCTTCTAGCTGGTTTTCCAGGGCTGCTTGATCTGAGCTTGCGGGGGCGTCTTGCTTGCGCTTCATCGATGCGGATACGTCGTGGCCGAGCAGTTGATTCTTCCACTTGTACAGCGAGCCACGACACACGCCAACCTCGTCGGCAACAGTCTGCGCGCTGAATTGGCGTGTGCACAAGGCAATCACCGCAGACAGCTTGGCTTCGGGTGGCAGCTCCGAGGATCGGCTAACGACACGCACGCAATCCTGCGGATGGAGCTCTTGAAGCCACGCAGAAAACAATGCCCTTGAGGGATAGCCCAGCGCCTTGATCGTCACAGCGATGCAGCGTCCATGATCAAGGTAATGGTCGACTGCCCGGCGTTTGTCCGCGTCAGAGTACCTAGGCTGACGCGCATAACTTGCGCGCAAGTCTTGGCACGCCTCGTACTGGCGGTACCAGTTCCGGAGCGCGTTCTTCGTTGGATAGCCGAGCTGGCGAATGGTCAACCCAATACGTTTGCCCAACTTGATGTAGAGCTGTACGGCACGCAGCCGATCCTCGTATGAAAACATGAACTACCTCCAGGTAGTCCAAGAAATCGTCCGCACCCCCAAATGGTCAGTTTTCGGTTGGCGTCAACACTCAACGAAGCCATCGTCGATGCCCGGCACAACCCCGAGACGGCCCGTTCGCTGTTTGCGCTGGCTTCCTATGGGCGGCGTGACCCCGCCTCCCTGGAGCAGTTGCGCGCTACGTTTGCCAAGGAGGGCATACCTGCGGAATTTCTGTCACATTATGAGCCTGCATGGCCGTTTGCATGTCTTAGACAGAATGACGGGGTAAGTGACAAAATTTGACGGTCAGAACTTTTCGGTGCACACTGTCACATAATCGAACGTATATGTGACAGGTGCAACATGCTGATCGGCTACATGCGGGTATCGAAGGCGGATGGCTCTCAGGCGACCGACTTGCAGCACGATGCGCTGATCGCAGCCGGTATTGATCCGGCGCATCTCTACGAAGACCAGGCATCCGGCAAACGAGAGGATCGCCCCGGCTTGGCGGCTTGTCTGAAAGCGTTGCGACCGGGCGACACGCTGGTGGTGTGGAAACTGGATCGGCTTGGTCGCGACCTCCGCCACCTGATCAACACGGTGCACGACCTGACCGGGCGCGGCGTCGGCCTCAAAGTGCTGACCGGCCACGGCGCGGCCATAGACACCACGACCGCCGCCGGTAAGCTAGTCTTTGGCATCTTCGCGGCATTGGCCGAGTTCGAGCGTGAGCTGATCGCCGAACGCACGATTGCCGGCTTGGCCTCGGCGCGGGCTCGCGGCAGGAAAGGCGGGCGGCCGTTCAAGATGACCGCCGCCAAGTTACGACTGGCGATGGCGGCAATGGGGCAACCGGAAACCAAGGTCGGCGACCTGTGCCAGGAACTTGGCATCACGCGACAGACCCTGTACCGGCATCTTTCGCCGAAGGGAGAGTTGCGCCCGGACGGAACAAAACTGCTTTCCAAGGCATGAATAACGGAAACTCAGGCATACAGGCATCACAGGCATATGAAATAGGTGCCGTTGTACTATAATGAAAAGTTATGGCGCTTTTTCGGATAATCTTGGCTATGTTGCTTGCCATTGCTGTGCCCTTTGTGGCAACGGCAGGGACCGTCACGGCCCAGGCGGCCGAGAAATGTCCGATGCAAATAAGCGGCGGCGGCATGGTCGGCGCGACCATGCGCGACTGCTGCAACACCGCTCACTCGCTGCACGGCATGTCGAACAAGGCCAAATCAAGCCCATGCAAATTGGGTCAAGAGTGCAAGGTTTGCAACGCTTGCGCGGCAGTTCCTGCGGTATCAATTGTTCACCACATCCACGTTGCAGATCAAATCGCTGTGGTGTTGCCTGACTCTGATCTCCCTTCCCACAACCCGCTCGGGTTGTGGCGACCTCCCCGTTCGCTCTAATTTCTGTTGACTTGTGACCCACGCGGCTTGACTGCGCGGGTCGTTTGTGCGCCTTGCTGCGCACCGATCCGTCATGGAGTTGGAGCATGTCCCCACACACACGAAGAAAAATCGTCCTGCCGCTATTGTTGGCGGGACTGGCCAGTCTCGCCCAGGCTGCGCCCCTGAGTTTCACTACGGCACTCGAACTAGCCGAGCGCCAATCCCCCAAACTGGCCGCCACCACCGCGCAGATCGACGCAGCGCGTTCGGCGGCGATCCCCGCCGGGGCGTTGCCGGACCCTAGGATATTCGCTGGCATCGACAACTTCCCGGTATCCGGCTCCGAAGCGGGACGCTTGCAGGCTGACTTCATGACGATGCAGAAGATCGGTGTGATGCAAGACGTTCCCAACGCCGACAAGCGCCGCGCCCGCGAAGCCGTGGCCGCCGCTGGTGTGGAGGTAGCAGAAGCCCAGCGCCGGGTGGACCGTCTGGCCGTGCGCCGTGACACAGCAATAGCCTGGCTCGACCTCTACTACCTGCAACGCAAAGATGCCTTATTCACCGAACTGGACCGGGAGAACGCCATTCTCACCCAGACCGTGAAGGCGCAAATCGCCAGCGGTCGCGCCCAGGCGGCCGACGCCGTTGCGCCCCAGCAGGAAGCCGCCCAAATTGCGGACCGGCGCGATGATCTGTCCAGCGCGCAGGCACAGGCAAGATCGAAGCTGCGGCAATTCGTTGGCAGCGCCGCAGACGACACGCTGGTGGGCGACCCTCCTTCCTTAGGCGTCGATGCACAGCATCTACGGGGGCATTTGCATCAGCATCCCGAATTGCTAGCGTTCGCAGCCGAGACGCGCAAGGCCGAGGCCGAGGTTAGCGAGGCCCAGTCCATGAAAAAGTCCGACTGGGGAGTCGAGTTGGCCTATCTGCGCCGCGCACCACAATTCGGCAACATGGTCTCGATCCAGTTCACTTTCGACCTGCCAGTATCGCCATCGACCCGGCAAGAGCCCTTAATTGTCGCCAAGCAGCGTGAGCTGGACCGCATCGACGCCGAGCGGGAAAACATGCTGCGCGAGCACACGAGAGAACTCGACAGTGACCTGGCCGAGTACGTGGCACTCAGCCGGCAACTGGAGCGCGCCCGGCAAACGACGCTGCCGCTGCTGGAGCAGAAGGTCATGCTGCAAACCGCAAGCTATCAAGGCGGTAAAGGCGATCTCTCCGCCGTCTTGATGGCACGCCGGGAGCGCATCGACCAGCGTCTGCGCATCATCGAACTGGAAAACAGCCAGGCCCGCGCGGCGGCACGGCTTTACTTTGCTTATGGGGAGGGCGCGCAATGAGCTTGAACAAACAAACGACGGTGGCGCTGGCCGTGTCGGCGGCGCTGCTGGCCGGCATTGGTAGCGGCTACTGGCTGGCCTTGAAGCGTCACCCGGCATCAGATATCAACTCAGCGGACGGGGCAGTACAAAGCACGGCTAACGGCCGCAAGGCACTTTACTGGTATGACCCGATGGTGCCAAACCAGCACTTCGACAAGCCGGGCAAATCGCCTTTCATGGACATGCAACTGGTTGCCAAGTACGCCGACGAAGGCGGCGATGCGACCAACGTTAAGATTGACCCGAGCGTGGTGCAGAACCTCGGCCTGCGCCTGGCCAAGGTGGAGCGCGGCGTATTGGCCGCGCCCGTGGAAGTGGTCGGCAGCGTGCAGTGGAATGACCGCCAGGTGGCCGTCGTGCAGACGCGCAGCGCAGGATTCGTCGAGCGCGTCTACGCGCGCGCGCCGGGCGATGTGATTGGCAAGGACGCGCCCTTGGCCGACCTGCTGGTGCCCGACTGGGCTGGCGCGCAGACCGAATTCCTGGCGCTGCGTAGCACAGGCGACAGCTCCTTGTTGCAAGCTGCGCGCGAACGCTTGAAGCTGCTCGGTATGTCGCCTGAGCTGGTCGCCCAAGTCGAAGCCACGGGCCAAACGCGCCCGGTGATCACGATCCACGCACCTATCGCCGGTGTCATCCAGACGCTGGACGTGCGCAGCGGCATGTCGCTGGGCGCTGGTATGCCTTTGGCCAGGATCAACGGTCTTGATCCGGTCTGGCTCGAAGCCGCCGTGCCGGAAAGTTTGGCGAGCACTCTCGCGGTGGGCAATCCGGCGCAGGCGATGCTGGCCGCCTATCCAGGCGTCCGCCTGGCGGGAAAGGTGATCGCGATCTTGCCGGAAACGAACACCGACAGCCGTACCTTGCGTGTGCGCGTCGAGCTGCCCAACCACGACGGTCGCCTCAGAGCGGGCATGTTTGCGCAACTCGGTTTGGGAACGAGCAACGATGCCCCGACACTGTTGGTGCCCAGCGAGGCCGTAATCCGCACAGGGACACGCAACATCGTGTTGGCTGCGCTGGACGGCGGGCGCTTCCAGCCCGTCGAAGTCAAGCTCGGGCGCGAAGCCGGCGGCAAGGTAGTGGTGTTAGACGGTTTAGCGGAAGGGCAAAGCGTCGTGGCGTCGGGGCAATTCCTGATCGATTCCGAGGCCAGCCTGAAGGGAGTGCTGGCCCGCCAATTCGATGCAAGCGGCAACATGCCCATGTCGAAGCCACAGGCAACGACGGCATCCACACCGGCTGCCACGCTCAATGAGGCCGATGGCAAGGTGGAATCCATCTCCGGTAAGGAAATTACGCTGTCGCATGGTCCGGTCAAATCGCTGGGCTGGGGAGCCATGACGATGCCCTTCCAGCTTGCGCAGTCCAGTCTCGCGGCCGGCATCCAGAAGGGAGATCGCGTGCACTTTGGATTCCGTGCGGGTGGTGGGGGCTACGTCATCGAAGCAATGAGCAAGACCGGGAGTGCGCCATGATCGAGAAACTCATTCACTGGTCGATTGCCAACCGCTTTCTGGTTCTGCTCGCCACCTTGTTCCTGGCAGCTTGGGGCGTGTGGGCGGTCAACACCACGCCTGTCGATGCCCTACCTGACCTGTCGGATGTACAGGTCATTATCCGCACCAGTTACCCGGGCCAAGCACCGCAGATCGTCGAGAACCAAGTGACCTACCCGCTGACCACCACGATGCTGTCGGTGCCGGGGGCAAAGACGGTGCGCGGTTACTCGTTCTTTGGCGATTCGTTCGTCTATGTGCTGTTCGAGGATGGCACCGACTTGTACTGGGCACGCTCGCGCGTTCTCGAATACCTGAATCAGGTGCAAGGCCGTCTACCGGCGGCGGCCAAAGCCTCGCTCGGGCCGGATGCCACCGGCGTCGGCTGGATTTACGAGTACGCGTTGATCGATAAAACCGGCGGACACGACCTGTCACAGTTACGCAGCTTGCAAGACTGGTTTCTGAAGTACGAGCTGAAGAGTCTGCCCAATGTGGCCGAGGTCGCATCCATCGGCGGCATGGTCAAGCAGTACCAGGTCGTGCTTGACCCGGTGAAACTGGCCGCCTACCGCATCCCGCAGTCCAAGGTGATCGAGGCGATTCAGAAGGCCAATCAGGAGACAGGTGGCTCAGTGCTGGAACTGGCGGAAACGGAGTACATGGTTCGTGCAGCAGGCTACCTGAGCAACCTGGACGACTTCCGCTCCATACCGCTCGCTGCAACCCAAGCCGGGGTGCCGGTCAAGCTCGGTGATGTGGCAACTGTCCAGCTTGGGCCTGAAATGCGGCGCGGCATCGCCGAGTTGAATGGACAGGGAGAAGTCGCGGGCGGTGTGGTCATCCTGCGCTCTGGCAAGAATGCGCGCGAAACCATCACGGCCGTGAAGGAAAAGTTGGCGGAGCTGCAAAAAAGCCTGCCGACCGGGGTGGAGATCGTCGCTACCTATGACCGCAGCAAGTTGATTGACCGTGCCATCGACAACCTGTCGCACAAGCTCCTGGAAGAGTTCATTGTGGTGGCGGTGGTCTGCGGCATCTTCCTGTGGCATCTGCGCTCGGCCCTGGTCGCCATCGTGTCCTTGCCCTTGGGCGTGATGATGGCCTTTATCGTGATGCGCTACCAAGGCGTCAACGCCAACATCATGTCGCTGGGCGGCATCGCCATTGCCATCGGTGCGATGGTGGACGCCGCAGTGGTGATGATCGAGAACGCGCACAAGCGCATCGAGGCGTGGCGACACCATCATCCCGGCGAGAGTCTGCAAGGCGATGCCCATTGGCGGGTGATTGGAGAAGCGGCTGCCGAAGTTGGTCCGGCGCTGTTTTTCTCCTTGCTGATCATCACGCTGTCCTTCATCCCGGTATTCACCTTGCAGGCCCAGGAAGGTCGCTTGTTCGGACCGCTGGCCTTGACTAAGACCTATGCGATGGCGGCGGCGGCGGGTCTGTCGGTGACCTTGATCCCGGTGTTGATGGGCTACTGGATACGCGGACGCATCCCGGACGAGCACAAAAACCCGCTCAACCGCTGGTTGATCCGACGCTACAGCCCCTTGCTCGAAGCAGTGCTGCATCGTCCGAAAATGACGCTGATCTTGGCTGCTTTGGCGCTGCTGACCACAATCTGGCCCATTACCCGGCTGGGTGGCGAGTTCATGCCGCCGCTGGACGAAGGCGATCTGCTGTATATGCCATCGGCCTTGCCTGGCTTGTCAGCAGCCAAAGCAGGTGAGCTGCTGCAACAGACTGACAGGCTGATCAAGACCGTGCCTGAAGTGGCCAGTGTGTTCGGTAAGGCGGGACGAGCTGAAAGCGCCACAGACCCGGCACCGATGGAGATGTTCGAGACCACCATCCAGTTCAAGCCGCGCGATCAGTGGCGACCCGGCATGACGCCCGCAAAACTGGTCGATGAACTGGACCGGGTGGTGAAGGTGCCCGGCCTGGCGAATATCTGGGTGCCGCCGATCCGCAACCGCATCGACATGCTGGCCACCGGTATCAAGAGCCCGATTGGCGTCAAGGTATCCGGCACCAATCTGGCCGAAATCGACGAGGTGGCGCAGCAGGTCGAGCGGGTGGCCAAGACCGTGCCGGGTGTCAGTTCAGCACTGGCCGAGCGTCTGACCGGTGGGCGCTACGTCGATGTCAAGATCGACCGTGCTACGGCCGCGCGCTACGGCCTCAACATCGCTGACGTGCAATCCATCGTTGCCTCCGCCATCGGCGGGGAAAACGTCGGCGAGACGGTAGAAGGACTGGCGCGCTACCCGATCAGCGTGCGATACCCACGCGAGTTGCGCGACTCGCTGGATGGCCTGCGCAGCCTGCCGATTCTGACCGACATGGGTCAGCAAATCACGCTGGGCACTGTCGCCAGCATCGAGGTCAGCGACGGTCCGCCGATGCTCAAGAGCGAAAACGCACGCCCCTCGGGCTGGGTCTATGTGGACGTGCGCGGGCGCGACCTGGCGTCGGTGGTGGCCGATTTGCGCGCGGCCGTGATCGACAAGGTGAAGCTGCAACCGGGCATGAGCCTGGCCTACTCCGGTCAGTTCGAATACATGGAACGGGCCAATGCGCGCTTGAAGCTGGTCGTGCCGGCGACCTTACTCATCATCTTCGTGCTGCTGTATCTGACCTTCCGTCGCTTCGACGATGCGCTGCTGATCATGGCGACCTTGCCGTTCGCGCTGGTCGGCGGGGTGTGGTTCCTCTACCTGGCCGGCTATAACCTGTCGGTTGCCACCGGCGTGGGCTTCATCGCGCTGGCTGGCGTATCGGCTGAGTTTGGCGTGGTGATGCTGCTTTATCTCAAGCAGGCCACCGCCGAGAGGCAAGAGCATGGCTTGGTAATGAGCGAACACATGTTGGATCAAGCCATACGCCAAGGCGCGGTGCTGCGGGTGCGCCCCAAGGCGATGACGGTGGCGGTGATCCTGGCCGGCCTCTTGCCCATCCTGCTGGGCAGTGGCACTGGCTCCGAAGTGATGAGTCGCATCGCTGCGCCCATGGTGGGCGGGATGATCACCGCGCCGCTGCTATCGATGTTCGTGATTCCAGCCGCCTACCGGTTGATGCGCAGGCCGCGCCGCGCGCGGCGGGAAGAGATAGAGACCGCTGCATGACCTTGCGTTCTCGCACCTGTATGCATCCAAGTGCAGCCCCGGTCGGCGACACCCCTTCGCCGACCGGAAGAATTTTTTCCCAACCACTCTGAAACGGAGAATCTGTATGAAGAAACTGACCCTTGCCTTTACCTTCGCCGCGATGTTGCCTGCTTCGGTAGTCTTCGCGCAGCAGAAGATGGACGACATGAAGATGATGGACATGATGAAAAAGCCGGCGGCCTATGCACAGGCAACCCACATGGCGTCTGGCGTGGTCAAAAAGCTTGACGCCAAGGCAGGCATCGCCACCATCGCGCATGAACCCGTCGCGAGCTTGAATTGGCCGGCAATGACGATGGGCTTCATGGTCAAAGACAAGATGCTGCTCGATGAGCTCAGCGTCGGCAAAAAGGTCAATTTCGAGTTTGCCCAGGCCGACAAAGGCTATGTCATCACCGGGGTCAAGTAAGCGTCATTCGGCAAGTGAGGCAGACGCGCCACGTAAGTAGCGCGTCTGCCGTCGGCCCCTACCGGCAACACTCGCGTTGTTGCTGTATCGGTGGACATGGCATCGATCCGAATGAACAGAACACGCAGCAGTCGCCGGGCTTGGGGCGCAGCAGCGCGTGGCAGGCCGGGCACTCGTCGTAGAACTGGCAGGCGTCCGTCGGCATGGTCTTCTGCCAGGTGTGCCCGCAGTGCGGGCAGGTCAGCACCGATTCGAGAATGATGGCCATCGCGGCGTCACTTCTGCACGGCAGACGGGTAGCCCGCGTTGGTCGTGGCCTTGGTCAGCGCTTCCGGCTGGGCCTTGTCCGGGTCGTAGGTGACAGTGGCTATTTTTTTGTCAAAATCGACCTGTACTGCGCTGACGCCAGCTACCTTCTCCAGCGATTTCTTGACCGTGATCGGGCACAGCGGGCAGGTCATGTTCTGGACGGCCAGTGTGACCGTTTTCGACGGGGCGGCCAGCGCCGCGAGCGGCAAGGCAACCAGTAGAGCAATGAGCAATTTACGCATGGCGAATTCCTTTCAGTAGAACAACGGGGCCAGCCACGGCACGGCCAGCAGGGCGAGCAACAGGATGGCGACGATCCAGAAGGTGAGCCGTTGCCGGCGGCGCGTGCGCGGATCGGCGCAGGGCGTGCCTGGGGTGCAGACCTGCGGCACCAGGTAAAGCTTGCGGAAGGCCAAGCCGAGAAACAGCAGCGTCAAGCCGATAAAGAACGGCCGGTACGGCTCCATTGCCGTCAGGCTTCCGACCCAGGTGCCGCCGATGCCGAGGGCCAGCAGCACGAGCGGCCCGACGCAGCACACCGATGCGCCGATGGCGGCGAGGATGCCTGCAACCAATGAGCTTTTGCCGGTGAGTGATGCCATGCCGATTCCTTGAACTTGTGCGCCCAAGTGCTACTCTACATTCCGTACCAAAGTACGGAATCAAGGAAAATTTGCATGGGCGCAGACCTGACCATCGGCAAGCTGGCGGACGCTGCCGGAGTGAACATCGAGACGATCCGCTATTACCAGCGGCGCGGGCTGCTGGATGAACCGACCAAGCCGCTGGGCGGCCATCGGCGCTACCCGGCAGGGGAGGCCAAGCGGGTGCGCTTCATCAAGCGGGCGCAGGCGCTGGGCTTCACGCTGGATGAAGTCGGCATGCTGCTGACGCTGGACTCGGCGTGCGCCTGTGGTGAAACGCGAGCACTGGCCTTGCGCAAGCTAAGTTTGATTGAACGGAAGATAGCCGATCTCGCGGTCATGCAGCAGGCGCTGGGGAGTCTGGTGCAGCAGTGCGATGCGGGGGACAGTCATGCGTCCTGCCCGATCATTGAAATGCTGGAACGCGATGACGAAGGTCCTCACCAACATGGTGCAGCCGACTCCTGATATTCCGTGCAATTGCCTTCTGAAAACGACACCCGCCACGGAAAATCAAGGCCTTGCAATTCTCAAAAATGGTTCTTGAATTGTTATTCTCAATCACTTACTATTCGATGAGTTTCGATAAGGAAGGTGCTCATGCGACCCTCGCTCGTGCTTGATCTCAAGCGAAGTGCTGTGCGTGAAACGGCAGGCCGCTTTCGGGTGGCCAATCCCCGTGTCTTCGGCTCGGTGGTTCATGGCACCGATACGGATGGCAGCGACCTTGATCTGTTGGTTGATGCGCTGCCTGGCGCAACGCTGTTTGACCTTGGCGGGCTGCAAGACGAGTTGGAATCGCTACTTGGCGTCCATGTCGATCTGCTGACTCCGGCTGACTTGCCACCGAAATTTCGTGCCCAGGTGCTCGCGGAGGCGCAACCGGTATGAACGAGAACCGTCTACCGGACTACCTCGACCACATGCGGCAGGCCGCAACGGACGCTTGCAGTTTCGTTGAAGGCCTCAACAAAGACGACTTCCTTGAGGACAAGCGAACCCAGCAAGCGGTCATCATGAGCCTCATCATCATTGGTGAGGCAGCCACCAAAGTGATGGATGGCCACACTGAATTCATCCAGGCACATCCCGAAGTGCCCTGGCGCAGCATGCGCGGTATGCGCAACCGCATCACCCACGGCTATTTCGACATCAATTTGGACGTGGTGTGGGAGACGGTACAGTCGGCGCTCCCTGAGTTGCTACAGCAACTATCTGCCCTACAACGGCACTGACCATGTTGATCGGCTATGCACGCGTCTCGACGCAGGATCAAAGCCTCGACCTACAACTTGAAGCCTTGACCAAGGCTGGATGTCAGAAAGTTTTTGAGGACAAGGTGAGCGGCACGAGAGCCGATCGCCCAGGCCTGGCCAAGGCGATGGACATGCTGCGTGAGGGCGATACCTTGGTTGTCTGGAAGTTGGACCGTCTGGGTCGCAGCGTCAAGCAACTGGTTGACCTAGTCGGCGAACTACACAAACAGAGTGTCGAGTTCAAAAGCCTGACTGACGCCATTGACACCGGCACAGCATCGGGCCGATTTTTCTTTCATGTCATGGCCAGCCTCGCGGAAATGGAGCGCGAATTGATCGTCGAGCGCACCCGAGCTGGGCTGGATGTTGCCCGCCAACTGGGCCGCAAGGGCGGACGCAAGCCAAAAATGACCGACAGCAAACTTGAGTCGGCCAAAAAGCTGTTGGCCAGTGGCGTACCGCCCAAAGACGTAGCAAAAAACCTTGGCGTCTCCATTCCTACGCTTTATCGATGGTTGCCAGCGTCAGTCCATGCTTAGCGTACGATTTTTTCCGTTTTCTGAAACGACCCCAAGAAGGTGTTTCGCTTGTATCGCGAGCAGGGCCTGGCCGTGCGCAAGCGCAACAAGGGTAAGAAGTACCGTGGCGAGCGCACACCCCTGGTGGCCGCAACTC
This sequence comes from Burkholderiales bacterium, assembly GCA_028864885.1. Classification (GTDB taxonomy): domain Bacteria; phylum Pseudomonadota; class Gammaproteobacteria; order Burkholderiales; family Burkholderiaceae_C; genus Aquabacterium. The sequence continues at coordinate 12,977 of JAGWLR010000088.1, forward strand.
GGGTCAATCAAACATGGAGCCTGGACTT
>JAGWLR010000089.1 GCA_028864885.1 Burkholderiales bacterium
AGTCGGCGGTCGTTGAGGGCGATGTCGTGGGCGGCGCAAAGCCGATCGAAGCGCAGCGACCAGGGGCGTTCCACGCTGTCGGCGGCGCCTGCCGCGGTCAGGTCAAAGTGCAGGCGATAGGCCCCGGCCCCCTCGGGTGACAGGCCATGGGTTTTCCATGAGTCTGGCAGTACCACCGGGGTATCGGGGACGACGGCGCCAGACGCTGCTGGGGCCAGCCGAACGACCTGCCGCCAGGTGACCGCGTGAGACGACTCGGCCCTTTGCTGCGAGACCACGATCAGGATCAGTCCCACGCACAGGCAGGCCAGCAAGATCGTCCACCGCACCCATAGAGCGGGCCGGCGGCCACCCGTGCGCCCGCCGGTACAGAGGGGGAGTGACTCAAGAAGGGCATCAAAGGCAAAAAGGTAAACAGCCGAAAACGTGTCATTGTGCGCAAGCCGCAGGACCCCACCAGGGGGGGCACCCTGGCACGTCATTTGCAATTCGGTGATAAAGGCAGGGGAAGAGCCACTTGTTCAGCGGCTTGGCTCTGTGGCATTTTTGCTGCAATGAATTCCAGACATCTTGCCCATGCGGAGGTCCAACATGAGCAGCGGTTGTGAACTGGTTCTGGTCCAGAGCGACGACATGCGGGGGCGCATCCCCATCGCGCACATGCGCAACGTGTATCGCGTCGACGATGTTGAAAAACGTCTCGGCAAGTTGCCCCCACGTGAACACGAATCTCTGCGTGCGACCTACGAACGCATGCTGGGCAAGGGCCCCGAGCGCTTTCAGGTCAAGCCGTCTGGCCTGCCGGCCATGACCCATCTGTACGACGAACTGCCCAACTTCCACGAGGTGCTGGACGACCTGCGCCGGCAGCTGGCCTTGTGCAGCGACAGCCGTGATGCCTTGGAGATCACGCCGATGCTGTTGCTCGGACCACCCGGTGTCGGCAAGACCCACTTCGCGCGCGAGGTGGCCAAGCTGTTGGGCACAGGCATGGGCTTTGTGTCGATGAGTTCCCTGACCGCAGGATGGGTGTTGTCGGGGGCGTCCAGTCAATGGAAAGGGGCCAGGGGCCAAGCCCGGCAAGGTCTTCGAAACCCTGGTTGAAGGCCAATATGCCAACCCCGTGATGGTGGTCGACGAAATCGACAAGACCGGTGGCGAGCATGCATACGACCCCCTGGGCTCGCTCTACAGCCTGCTGGAGCACGACACCGCGCACACCTTCACCGACGAGTTTGCCGATGTGCCGATCGATGCCAGCCAGGTCATTTGGGTGGCCACTGCCAACGATGCGCGTGGGATCCCCGATCCGATCCTCAACCGGATGAATGTGTTCGACATTGACACCCCCGATGACGAGGCCTCACGCAAGATCGCCAGCAAGCTGTACCGCAGCATTCGAGCCGATCACGACTGGGGGCAACGCTTCGAGCCTGATCTGAAAGAGGACGTGCTGGATGCCCTCAGCCATTGCGCCCCGCGCGAGATGCGCCGCGCCTTGATGATGGCGTTCGGCAATGCCAAGCTCGACGGGCGTGGCGTGATCGAAGCGCGTGATTTGCCCGAGCACCATGCTCGCCGCAAGCCCATGGGCTTCGTGCAATGATGTGAGCCTTGTGATGCAAAAGGTTCTCAGTCATGCCGGCGAGCTTGTCCGGACAGCTGGTGGTGGCGATCTCGTCGCGCGCGCTGTTCGACTTTGAAGAAGAAAACCGATTGTTTGAAGGGGCGGACGACCGCGCCTACATGCGACACCAACTCGACCAGGTCGATGTGCCGGCGCGACCGGGCGTAGCCTTTTCATTGGTGCGCAAGTTGCTGGCCTTCAACCGCGAGGGCCATCAGCGAGTTGAGGTGGTGATCCTGTCACGCAACGACCCGGTGTCGGGCATGCGCGTGTTTCGGTCAGCCAAGCACTACGGATTGCCCATTGAGCGTGGGGTGTTCACGCGGGGACAAAGCCCCTGGCGTTATCTACGCCCCTTGCAAGCCCATTTGTTTTTGTCGGCGAATGAGTCGGATGTCCGATCGGCGCTGAACGCAGGTGTGCCCGCAGCTCGGGTCTTGCCCCATGCCGCCCGCGCAGGTGACACGCACCCACACGAAGTGCGCATCGCGTTTGACGGCGACGCCGTGCTGTTTTCAGACGAGGCCGAGCGCGTGTACCAATCGGGCGGCCTGGATGCCTTTCAGCGCCACGAAGTCGAACAGGCCGCCACGCCCCTTGCCGCCGGCCCTTTCAAGCCCTTGTTGCAAGCTTTGCACGATTTGCAGCAGGACGAAACGCAGGGCGGCGAAGGCATGCGCATTCGCACCGCCTTGGTGACGGCGCGCGGGGCGCCTGCTCATGAGCGTGCGATCCGCACCTTGATGGAGTGGGGCATCGAGGTGCATGAGGCGCTGTTTTTGGGTGGCTTGCCCAAAGGCGAGTTCTTGCGTGAATTCGAGCCCGACTTTTTCTTCGATGACCAGACCGGTCATGTCGAAAACGCCGCCCCCCATGTTCCCGCTGGGCATGTGGCGGCAGGCATCACCAATGTGGAGGCGCGATCATGAGTGAAGACCTGGGTGATTTCTTCGCCTTGCCGGCCTTCAAGCCGCAAGAGGCCCTGGTGGGGCTGCGTCGTCAATTGCGGGAGCTGAAGCCGCTGGCAGAAAAAACCGGCAGTGAACCGCATCGCTTCGAATTGCGCGGCCTGCCGGTCATCGAGTTGAGCCTGGACGAAGGCAGCACGGCCATTCTGGCGCGCTGGGCCCAGCGCTTGTCGCAACGCCCAGATTGGCGTCAGACCCAACTCAAAAGCAGTGCCGAGGTACGGCGGTTTGCGGATGACATGAAGCGTCAACTCACTCGTTGGGAAGACGAGGACTGAGCGAAGCCGGGGCCCAGTCTCAGCCCGCGGCATCGCGCCGCATCTTGGCCCGAAACAGCTCGGCGATGCTGACCTCGCGCGGGCCGGGAACCAGTTCATACGCCTCGCCTGCCGCCAGGGTGCCCGGCTGCCGCACCGCCAGGTAGAAGCCGCAGTAGCCCGATTGCGCCATCATCTTCACCGCTTGCTTGAAGCCCATCACCGCTTCGAATTTGTAGCAGGGGCGTCGCGGTTCGCTGATGGCCAGGGCGCAGTCGGGGAACTGCAGCACATCGCCGACATACGCGTCGGATTCCAGCAGGCCGGTCAGCGTGAGGTTTTCACCCATCATGCCGTGGGGCAGGGGGGCGCCCCACTCCTGGGCCTTGGCCTGGCTGCGCACGGTTTGCCAGAAACCGTAGTGCTCATGGGGGTAGGCGTACACCGCTTTGCTCAGCCCGCCATGCACGGTCAGGTCCGATTGCTCGTCGCCTTCCAGCCCCATCGGGCGCACCGCAACGCGGTGGGGTTGCGCAGCCGAACTCACGGCCCGTTTGTGAATGCCCGTCAGGATCCGGCGATCGCCGATCATCATCGGGGTGGCCTGGGCAGTATTGACCGAAAGAACTTGGCGGACGATGGACATGGTTCACTCACAGGTTGCACTGGGGCAGCATAGCCGGTGTCGAATCCCGGTCATCCCTTGCCCAGTCGCTGCCAAGCCGGGTGCAGCTTGCTGACGATGCTCATGGCCAAGGGGCGCTGAAGCCAGTTCACCAACAGATTGCCGGCCGGGTGGCGCGAGCGAAAAGACAGCGCCACCTGCAACTCCAGCGACAGACGGGGGTCGTTCAGACGCCAGATGCGGGTGCCAGCTGGCGGGGTGTGGCCGGTCATTTGAGCCAGCGTGGTCAAGGAATAGGGGGCGGAGTTGGTTCGGGTGGGGCTGTTGCCCAGGCCTTTGCGGGCCAGGCCGTTTGTCAGTTGATCGGCCAAGGCGCTCAGTGAAGAGCCCTCTTCAGGCGCGGCCCACCGAGCCTGTCCGGCACCCGCTGCGGCTATCACCTGAGACAAGGCGCGCCCCGCATCGGTCTCAGACTGAATGCCTGCCAGGTCTTCGGTCGGGCCCAGCAGCACTACTTCGGTTCGAGCCAACGCGTGTCTTTCGTAAATCAGCCCTTGTTTGTCCAGTGCGTCGGCTTTCGGGTGTGACAAGAACAGGCCGGCGTCAGTCTGCCCCTGCTCCAGCTGATCCAGGATCAGCCCAGATGCCAAGGCGGTGATGGGGGCGGCCCATCCCAAGTCGCGCGACATGGCGGCCTGCCAGCGCGCCCCCAGGCCAGACTGAACCACGGCGGGGTCGGCACTGACGCGAGGGCCCTCCGCCAGGGCGCGGCGACCGCGAGGAGCGCTCCAGGCGGTCATGCTGGGTATTAACCCTAGTAGCATGGTGGAAATGATCTGGCGGCGAAAGCGATCGGTCATGAGTGATCAAAAAGGGGCTGAAACACTCTCAGCATACAAAAAGAACGCCCGTTCGTGATGGATTCGGCAGGCCCAGGTCGGAAGCTCCGGGTGGACCCTTGGTCCTGGGGGGGATCCAAAAATTGGCGAGTGGATTAAAATACGAGGTTCCCGCTTTCGCTCCCCTGGCTCACGAGGCCTGGGGCAGAAGCCGGGAACCTCAAGTCAAAAAACGAGCCAAAGCCAGGCGTGCCGTACGCAAAAAGGGCCATGTGATTGCCTTTTTGCTCAACGCCGGGTGTCGAGAGTGCGGTTGAGGCCGCGTTGTCGAGACCTTGTTTTTCTAACTTTGGAGCTTTTGTCATGACTACTGCCGCAGTTCAGGTGAACGCACCTGCCTACGTCAAAAACACCAAGCTGGTGGCTTGGGTGTCCGAAATGGCTGCCTTGCTGCAGCCCAAGAACGTCGTGTGGTGCGACGGTTCGACCGAAGAGTACGACCGCCTGTGCGCGCAACTCGTGGCGGCTGGTTCGTTCAAAAAGCTCAATCCTGAACTGCGTCCCAACTCCTACCTGGCCTGGACTCACCCGTCCGACGTGGCCCGTGTGGAAGACCGCACCTTCATCTGCTCTGACCGCAAGGAAGATGCCGGCCCCACCAACAACTGGTGTGACCCCGCTGAAATGCGCGCCAAGCTGCAAACCGGCGAAAACGCCCTGTTCAAGGGCGCCATGAAGGGCCGCACGATGTACGTGATCCCCTTCTCGATGGGCCCCCTGGGCTCCAACATTGCTCACATCGGCGTCGAGCTGTCTGACTCTGCCTACGTGGCCGTCAACATGAAGCTCATGACCCGCATGGGCAAGGGCGTGATCGACGTGCTGGGCGCCGATGGCGAATTCGTGCCTTGCGTGCACACCGTGGGTGCCCCGCTGGCCGAAGGTCAGAAGGACGTGGCCTGGCCTTGCAACCCTGACACCAAGTACATCGTTCACTACCCCGCCACCCGCGAAATCTGGTCCTACGGTTCGGGCTACGGCGGCAACGCGCTGCTGGGCAAGAAGTGCTTCGCCCTGCGTATCGCTTCGACCATGGGCCGTGACCAAGGTTGGCTGGCCGAGCACATGCTGCTGTTGGGCGTGACCAACCCCGAAGGCCAGAAGTACCACGTGGCTGCTGCCTTCCCCTCGGCTTGCGGCAAGACCAACTTCTCGATGCTGATTCCGCCAGAAGGCTACAACGGCTGGAAGGTCACCACCATCGGTGACGACATCGCCTGGATCAAGCCTGGTGCCGATGGCAAGCTGTACGCCATCAACCCAGAAGCCGGTTACTTCGGCGTGGCCCCTGGCACCAACACCCTGACCAACTTCAACTGCATGAAGTCGCTGGACCGCGACGTGATCTTCACAAACGTGGCCCTGACCGATGACGGCGACGTGTGGTGGGAGTCGATGACCGACGTGCCGCCTGCTCACCTGATCGACTGGCAAGGCAACGACTGGACCCCTGCCATTGCCAAGGAAAAAGGCACCAAGGCAGCGCACCCCAATGCCCGCTTCACCGTCGCCGCGACCAACAACCCCGCGCTGGATTCCGAGTGGGACAACCCCGCTGGCGTGCCGATCGACGCGTTCATCTTCGGGGGCCGTCGCTCGACCACCGTGCCACTGGTGACCGAAGCCCGCGACTGGACCGAAGGCGTCTACATGGCCGCCACCATGGGCTCTGAAACCACTGCCGCGGCCTTTGGTGCACAAGGCGTGGTGCGCCGTGATCCGTTCGCCATGCTGCCTTTCATGGGCTACAACATGAGCGACTACTTCCAGCACTGGCTGAGCCTGGGCAACAAGCTGGCCGCCTCTGGCGCCAAGCTGCCCAAGATCTACTGCGTGAACTGGTTCCGCAAGGGCGCTGATGGCAAGTTCGTGTGGCCTGGCTACAGCGAAAACATGCGCGTGCTGGAATGGATGCTGGGCCGCCTGCAAGGCAAGGCCAATGGCGTGGAAAACGCATTCGGCATCAGCCCCAACTACGAAGACATCAACTGGAATGGCCTGAACTTCACCAAGGAACAATTCCAGTCCGTCATCGGCATCGACAAGGCCGCTTGGCAGCAAGAACTCAAGTTGCACGATGAGCTGTTCACCCAGCTGGCGTACAACCTGCCAGCCGAAATGCCTGCCACCAAGGCCAAGCTGGAACAGCGTCTTGCAGCCTGACCGGCTTCTCACCTCATGAAAACCGGGCCCTTGGGCCCGGTTTTTTATTGGTGTTTCGCTTGGCTGTGGCAATTGCACCGCATGGGTGGCGTAATTCTTGCGGCAGGGAAGTCTGGCCTGTGCCATATTGGAACCAGAACCTGCTGTTGAGGAGGTCGCCATGCAGTTGCTCGACGAGATGCTTGCGCTCAAGTTGTTGACGCCGGATCAGCATTCCGAGATTGGCGCCTGGGTGCGAGAGGCCCGCACGCCGGATCGCATCATGCAAATGCCAGCCCATTTGTGGCGCGTGCTCGAATCCGCCAGCCTCTTGCTGGATCTCGAGCCGGGCACCCAGGTGATGCTGCACTGAGCACGGGTGTCGGCCCAGGCATAGAATCAGTTCATGCCTGCCAAACTACGCCTGCGCCCGCTGGAGCGGGAGGACCTTCGTTTTGTCCACGAACTGGACAACAACGAAACGGTGATGCACTACTGGTTCGAAGAGCCCTACGAGGCCTTTGTGGAGCTGTGCGACCTCTACGACAAGCACATCCACGACCAAAGTGAGCGACGCTTCATTGCCGAGCACGATCAGGATCGCGTGGGCTTGGTCGAGTTGGTCGAGATCAACCACATCCACCGCCGCGCCGAGTTCCAGATCATCATTGCGCCTCAGCATCAGGGCAAAGGCTACGCCACCGAGGCCACGCGCCTGGCACTGGATTACGCCTTCACGGTGCTCAACCTCTACAAGCTCTTCCTGATCGTGGATTGCGACAACGAGCGCGCCGTCAAGGTTTATCGCAAGCTGGGGTTTGTCGAAGAGGGGCGCTTGCGCCACGAGTTCTTTGTCGATGGCGAATACCGCGATGTATTGCGGATGGCGCTGTTCCAGCCCGACTATTTGGCTCAACGCAAGGTGCGGCACGGGGCCGTCACGAGCGGAGGTCAACCGTGATCCTGCAGTATCTGGACTTCGAGTACAGCGAAGACACCGAAGGCGTCGGGACCTGGGATGCCATGGCGTCGGTGGCGCCGCATCAGGTGGTGGCGGTGCAGGCGGAGGTGGCACAGGTGCTGGGGTGGGCGTATCACGCGTTTCCTGATGGCCGAGATGCCCTTGAAAACGGTGGCGAGTGGGATTACGACCTGCAGGCCCAGATCGAGCTCAGCACCCCTGAAGTCTGGCAGTTTGACCCCGGCATGGGGTTGATTCTGACTTCTCGCCAACCCGCTGGCGAGCCGCGTCACACGGTCAGCTTGTCGCTCACCGGCACCGAATCTTTTTGCCAGGCCCTGCGTGAGCGCTTTGCACTAGATTGACGCCAAGTGCTGGTTCAACCAGCGGCTCAGGTCATCGACCTCTTCCAGGCACAAGGTGTGGTCGATCGGGTAGTCTTGCCACGTGACCGGGTAGCCCAAAGACAGCAGATGATTGCGCGACTGTATACCCCGCGCCATCGGAACTACATCATCTTGATCGCCGTGGGCCAGGAAGATCGGCGTCGACTGGTTGGTGGGATGCCTCTGGGTCGCCGTGGTCTCAAGAAGCGGCAGGTAGCCTGACAGGCCGACCAAGGCGCCCAATCGATGGCGACAGCGTAATCCTGTCATCAGCGCCATCGCGCAGCCTCCGTTGACGCTGACAGGCATCTCGGGTGCGCTGGGCAGCACAAAGCGAAGGTCACCCACATCGGGCAGCTGCAGCGCGCGGCAGACGGGAATGAAGTCCTCGCCGTCGGCGCCCAAGCCGTGCAGGATGATCAAGCTGGCTTGAGGTTGGGGGCCATTTTGCAGTTCGAGCGTGGTCAGCGTCATGCCCGACAGTATCGCCGCCTGCAAGGCGCTTCGTACAATGCGCAGCCTTGCTGTTGTCTCTCGCACCATGAACATCGTTGTCATAGAAGAATTGCGCGCCTACATTGATCCCCTCACGCCAGAGGAGCACGATGCCCTAGAGCGCAGCATCCTGGCTGAGGGCTGCCGAGATGCCTTGGTGCTGTGGGGTGACGTGCTGGTCGATGGCCACAACCGATATGGCATTTGCATGAAGCATGGCCTGCCGTTTCAAACCGTGCAGAACCCGCGCTTCCAATCGATGGAAGACGTGCACCTGTGGATGATCGACCAGCATCTGGGGCGGCGCAGCATCTCGGATTTTCAGCGCGGCGTCTTGGCGTTGAGGAAGAAAGAAATCCTGGAGTCGCGACACGTCGCGTCAGCGCCGCAAGCAGGCGAATCCACCGACGACGTGGTGGCAACCGCAGATGCCATGCAGGCACCTTGGGAGGGTGAGGTCATCGCCAAGGCGGCGCGACAGGTGCGCGAATCGCGCGCGCGGACCAAACCCGCATCGGTCGCGGATACGCCTGCCGATGAGGTATCGGCCGAGACCGAGGCGCCAGACCAGACCATTCAGCGCTTGCAGGGCTTAGGCTGATGCCCTGGTCATCCGGAGCATTTCATGTCGAATCAACTCAGCCGCACCGCAGCCTTGTTTGATCCCTTGCCTGCCGGCATGCGGCAATGGGCGTTGTCCAAGGTATTGGGTCGGGTCGTGCCCTATATCGGGACCTCTGGCCTTCGGTTTGAAGAGCTGTCGGCCCAGCGCGTGGTGGTGTCGGTGCGCAATCGGCGCAAGGTACGCAATCACATCCACAACGTGCACGCCGCCGCCATGGCCTTGCTGGCTGAAACGGCCACCGGCTTTTGCGTGTCCATGAACCTGCCTGATGACAAACTGCCCCTGATCAAGACCTTGAAAGTGGATTACCTCAAGCGTACACAGGGCGACATGCGTGCGGTGGCGAGCCTGACGCCACAGCAGATCGACCAGATCCGTTCGCAGGACAAGGGAGAGGTGACCGTGCCGGTAGCGATCACCGATGCGTCCGGCACTGAGCCCATCGTGGCCGAGATGATTTGGGCCTGGGTGCCCAAGCAGCGCAGTCAGGCGCGTTGAATCTGCTTCTGGACGACTTCGACCAGCCGGTCGAGTTCCAGAGGCTTGACTACCATGTCAACCATGCCTGCGGCTTTGCATTTGGCATGTTCTTCGGCCATGGCATGCGCCGTCTGGCCGATGACGGGCAGATTCGGGGCCATCTGCCGCAGTCGCCGTGTGGCCTCGTAGCCATCCATCTGTGGCATCTGCACATCCATCAGCACGACATCGAATCCATGTGGGGTGGCCTGAACCTGATCGAGGGCTTCCTGCCCGCCGTTGACCAGGGTCACCTGCGCCCCTTCCAGGGAGAGGAACTCTCGCAACACGATCTGGTTGACCCGGTTGTCTTCGGCTGCCAGAACGCGAATGCCTGACAATCGGCCCCGGCGAACCGGGGCTGCGGGCTCTGCGGCCATGGACAGCGGTGCCGGGGCAGGCGTGGCCGCCTCTGCCAGGGGCAAAGAAACGTCAAAGACCGAGCCCGTGCCCGGATGGCTTTGCGCGCGGATGCTGCCGCCCAGCAGTTCGGTCAGCCGCTTGGTGATGCTCAGTCCTAAACCGGTGCCACCGTAGCGCCGGGTAGTCGAGTTGTCGGCCTGCGTGAACGGGGTAAATAGGCCAGCCACTTGCTCGTCACTCATGCCGATGCCAGTGTCGCGCACCTGCAGGCTCAGGTGATGATTCATGCGCTGCACCACCACTTGCACCGATCCGATCTGGGTGAATTTGATGGCGTTGGTCAGCAGGTTCAACAAGATCTGCTCCAAACGCAAGGGGTCGGTGGCCACGTAGATGGGGATGTCGCAGCTGATGTCGATGGTCAGCTGCAGATGCTTGGCCTCGGCGCGATCACGAACCTGGGCCACGACGCGTTCGACCAGATCCCGAACATCAACCGGCAGGCTTTCAATATGTAGCTTGCCGGCTTCGATCTTGGAGAAATCCAGGATGTCGTTCACCACACCCAGCAGCACCTGGCCCGATTCGAGGATCTGACTGAACAAGCGCCGCGTGGCCGGGTCGGGGCTCTGGTAGCCGATTTGAGCCAAGCCCAGCACGCCGTTGAGAGGCGTGCGGATCTCATGGCTCATGTTGGCCAGGAAATCGGTTTTGATGCCGGCCAGTCGCTCAGCTTCGTTGCGAGCCGCCTCCAGCTCGGCGGTGCGTTGCGCCACCATGGCTTCGAGCTTTTCCTGGTGGCTTTTCAGGGCTTCACGGGTGCGATGGATTTCGGTGATGTCGCGCGAGATACCGAAGAGCCCGTTGACCTGCCCTTTGGCGTCATGCATGGGGCCTTTGATGACCAGAAACAGCCAGTCGCGGCCGTCAAAGGTCCGAAAATGCTCTTCGGTCTGTCGTGTTTCACCGCTTTGCAAGATCGCTTGATCCGCCTCAATAAGGTAGCGTGCACTATCAGCGGGAAGCAATTCGGCGTCGTCTCGGCCGATGATTTGATCAACAGGGCGCCCGATGACATGTGCTGTCCCCTGATTGGCCATCAGGTAGCGGCCTTGACGATCCTTGACAAAAATGGCGTCTGTTGATCCTTCCACGATCGCTCGCAACAGTTGTTCGCTGTGACGCAGGGCCTTTTCGGTTTGGCGTCGTGCTGTGACGTCAATAGCCAGTCCGATCACTGCCGGACCACTTGATGTTTGCATACCTCGACCGTGAACTTCGAGGTCAATGCTGCTGCCATCCTTGCGCCGGCCCTTCAGCGAATAGCGCATGTGATGATCAATATCAGCCTCGCGCTCTTTGAGTGTCTTGGCCACCTGTGCACGGTGCTCTGGCATCACGAGATCCAGCACAGGAAGACCCTGCGTGATTTCTTCCGGGCTGGCGTAACCCATCATGCGAGCAAACTCGGGGTTCACATAACGAAACATGCCATCCTTGGCAATGTAGATCCCCGCAAGCGTTTGTTCGACCAGTGCTTCAAACTTGCTGTCGCGTGCTCTCTCTTGGGACTGCCGCAGCCACTCATGGGTCAGACTGAACAGCACACCCATGCCAAAAAAAATGCCCATGCTGATCACGGAGCCGGGGCGCGTGATGGCCCAGGACTGATACGGCGGAGTGAAGAAAAACCAGCCTGCCAGGGTGCACACAACGGTTGACAGGAGCCCACCAGACCAGCCGCCAGTCCACGATGCCAAAAAGACGGCTGGGTATAGCATCAGCCACGTGATGGGTTGGACGGAGGGCCAGAATCCATACTGAATGACGATGGCCGCTAGCGAGATCACCAGGCTCCAAGCCCAGGGGGAATGACTCGTCTGAGGTGCGTCTGAGATGATGACGTGATCGTCGTTGGGCGCGTTCTGTAGGGCCACCCAAAGCGTGAGGGCTGTGATCGCAATGAACAGCAAGCCCTTGAATGTCGAAAAGCGGATCTGCGTAGCTGCGTTGGTGAAAAGGCTCAAGGCAGAGTCCGACAACAAAATCCACATCGTGGCAAACACGACATAGATGACCGTGGCTTTCAGGCTGAACAGGGTACGACGAGACACGGACATCGGCTACTCCAGTGCCTGCTGTTGGGTCTTTTCGGATTATGGCTGCTGGATTCGGTCATGAGTGATCCGGAATCACCCGCTTTTGTCGCGATATCGGCACCCCGAGTGCGTGTGGCGATCGCGCGAATAACGGGCATTTTGCGGCACTGTTAACGGTTTTGGTCCTACGACTTGGGCTTAAGCCGCCGAAACAAAAGCTATCTCTACACAGGAGGTAGCCCCGTGAAAGCAGCCACCCGATTCCTTGCCCTGACCACTTTGACCGTGGCTACTTTGACTGGCGCGACCAGCGCCTGGGCCGTCTTGCAGCCCGTGGATGAAGAAACCATGAGCAACGCGTATGCGGGTGACGGCACCGACAAGCTCACGACGCCGAACTCGACGTTCCTGAACTTTGCCAACTTCCTGATGCAACAGGTCAGCAGCAAGTCGGTCAAGGTGCTGAGCCGGGATGAGTTCGTGGCGACGATGGCCGCATCCGGCGTGACTTTGTCCGCTGCCGTGTATGACGGGCGGGCCGTGACCGAGGTGACGCTGCCGTCTCACCCTGTGACGTCCACCTTCAAGGTGTCAGATTTGATCTCGTCGATGACCGGTGTGAAGTACAACGCCCCCGGCATGGGCAACATCACGGTGCAGAATTTCGACGTAGGCGGCACCCGCCTGTGGGTCTGGAATCACTGATCAGGCAGCGTTGATGCGGGCTGTCACAGCCTGCCCGCTGCGCAAGCCGAGTTTTTCCATCAGTTGACGATCGCGCTCCACCTCGGGGTTGCCGGTCGTCAACAGCTTGTCGCCGTAGAAGATCGAATTGGCGCCGGCCAGGAAGCACATGGCCTGGACGGCTTCGCTCATTTGCTGGCGGCCCGCAGACAGCCGCACGCGAGCCGTGGGCATGGTGATGCGGGCCACGGCGATGGTGCGGACGAATTCGAGAGGATCCAGCGGTGGGGTGTCAGCCAAAGGCGTGCCGGGCACGCGCACCAGATCGTTGATGGGC
>JAGWLR010000170.1 GCA_028864885.1 Burkholderiales bacterium
CATGCCGAGAATGGCCTTGATGCCTGCCGCCTTGATTGCAAACGCCGCCCCAGCGGCCCCCGTTTCGACTGCCATGTGTGTGTCTTTCATGTTGTTGTGATGGGATGGTTAGGAAGTCCAGGCAACAAGTGCGAGTGAGGCAGGCCACAGCACGGTCACAACCGCTTTGCCAGCGCAGACCTCGAAAGACTCGCCCTCTTTGAAGTAGTCCACGATCTTCTTGAGCACCGACACCGTGACCATGGCCATGAACGCCAGCAGCGTCGATGCCTGAATCGAAAGGCCAAAAGCGGACAGCAGGTAGATGATCAACATCGACCACAAGCCGCCCTGAGCGATGTGGTTGGCCCAGTCCTGGGGGATCTGGGGAACTCGGTCTAGTGGGTTGATCCAAGGCATAGAAAGCTCCAAAAAGAAAACCCGCCACTTGGGCGGGTCGGGTTGCGCAATCTTCAAATCCCAAACAATTGTTTTGAGATTGGAGCCACAGCTTGCGCGGCGATCAGCCCACACGCCAAATCGTTGTAATGGTTGCCGTCAGGTGTATATGCCGCTTTGATGGCAGCAATCGGACTGACTCCATCTGTGACTACCGCATCAAGGTCGATGTAAGGTCTTGAGCTATTGCGGATCATCGTGTTACCGTACAGGCGCACCGCTTCGTTTGCAGAAGATGCTCCGAACCAGTTGACGGCAGGGCCGACAGTGGACATCGTGACAACCGTCCCCTTTGCCTCGAAGGATTCAGCAAGCGCAAATGCCGTTTGCAAGTCTGTCTGGATGCCTGCCTCAGATCCGGTGTTTGCGCTGAATGGCTGCAAGACCAGCCAATCAGGCAACGGGGAGCCATCGGTCAGCATGTTTTGCAGATAGCCCATGTAATAGCTGCCCGGCTTGCCCGCAAAACCAAGATTGACGCAACTGATGGGCATCCCGGCAGACACGCGGCTGTCGGCCCATTGATTCATCCAGTTCCAGTTAAACGCGGTAGTGCCCTGACCGCCCCGCGTGCTGTCACCAACGCTATAGACAGTCAGGCTGTTTTGCACGTCCATGATTTCAAACTCGACGGCTGGCGAGAAGAACGACCCGGCAGAGCCGCCAATAGGCGCATTCATACCGTTTTGGTTGGTGCTGACGAAATCACCACCAGACTGATAGCAACGGCGGGATTTCTGGCGGGTCGATCCGGCGGACAGGATCGTTTCCCACTGCTCAAACTGCTGGGAAGCGTTGCGCGCCAGGCCGCGACCGGTGCCTGTTGACAGCTTCATGCCGATGTAGAGGTAGGAGCCATAGCCGCCATCAGTCGCGGGCGGGAAGTCAACCAGCATCCAAGGCGTCCAGGCTGTGCCGTATTTTCCGTTGGTGGCGACAGATGCATCGGCAGCGGGCACAGCCAGCCCCGAGGACACAACCCAAGTCGGATTCGCACCGCTGGCGTTGACCGGGTTCGTATCAGCGAAAGCGCGGCCACCTGCAACGGCTGTCGTCATCGTCCCGACAAATGCCGTGGTGGTGTCGTTCTCATACTTCACCCGGACGAATTTTTTGCCGGTGAAGGGAACAGCCTCGATCCAGCGGAAGGACGTTGTATCGAACGCACCAAAGGCTGGGGCATTGATCAAGCGTTGGGCGTACCGCTTGCTTTTCTTACCGAAGTTATAGCCGCCGCCGGATTGGGAAGCCATGAAAACCGGATTGCTTGCTGTTGCTGGGACAACTTGGCCATTTTGATTTATGGTTGTGGTCACAATTGGCGCAGGAATGCCGCCAGCCAAAACAGATCCCGTATCACGATCCAACGTCACTTGAATCCGATTGCCGGTTTGCTGTATTGCAGGTCCGCCGTTAGATGAACTCATATCGCACCTAGAAATGAAAAAACCCGCTCAAGGCGGGTTTGTGTTGATTCGGTTTGGGTCAGCCCATCCAGGCACCGCTAGACACTCTCTGCGGCGTGATGGTCCTTTGAATGACTGGCTTGCTTGCTCGTCTAGCCCCTTCACAGGCATAGCGCAGAGCATCAATCACATGGTTGTCTTTGTCTTCCAGTTGGGGAATGACAAGCCCGGTCAATGGGTCTGTTTTGTATGAGTACAGCGTAAGCTCATCAATCAAATGTTTACAGCGAGGATGCACAACGATGTCAAATGACTTCAGGAACTCCACACCCTCTTCTAGACTTCGAGCCCCCTTGATGGCTGGAAGGATCTTGGGAAACCCATGCTTTCGCATGTAGCTGATCGTTTCGGGTCTCGCTGAGTCAGCCACAATCGGCCACTTTTCAGCATCAGGCACGCTCATGAACAGCGATGGCAGCGCATCAATCTCACAGCCCACCATGTAGGCTTCGTGATCGACATACAACCGCTTCCCATCAATCCAGCAACGAACCAGGACACTCGGATCAATCGAGAAGCCCCAGTCGGCCCCATACCTGAACACAGCACTAGG
>JAGWLR010000090.1 GCA_028864885.1 Burkholderiales bacterium
CCTTGAAGCACATCAAGCATGAGCACCCGATCGATCCTCGGCCTGATCTACATGGTTCAGGGCTTGAAGCAACTCGGAGAAGATCCAGAGCCGGTGCTGTCACGTCACGGCCTCAGCCTTGACAAGCTGGATCCGGGTACCCGCATCAGCCGCACGACAGAACAGCGCTTCTACGCGGACATGGCCGAGCACCTCCACGACCCGCTGGTTGGATTGCGTTTGGGCAGCTACTACGGTTTGGCCGGCTACGGCCCACTCACCATGCTGTTGATGACCTGCGCCACAGCGCTCGATGCGTTTCAGATGGGCATTCGTTACCAGGAACTGACCTACCTGTACGGCAAGTTGCACTTTGAGCCCGGGCCGGACGTCAGCGCCCTGATCCTGACCCCCATGCCGATGACCGCACACGCGTTTCGCTTTCGGGTCGATGGCGAGGTATCAGGCACCTACAAGATGGTGCGCGACATGCAAGCGACCATGGGCATGGACTTGCATGCCCTGCGCATCGACATGCCCTATCCACGGCCCGAGCAGGCAGCGGCCTATGAGGCCCATTTCGGCTGCCCAGTGCGGTTTGGGGAGCCGGTGGCACGGTTCTGGATGCGCAACGAAGACCTGCGCCGGCGCCTGCCCACCGCCGACGCCAATGCCCACGCGATGTATCGGCAGCTGTGCGAGCAGCAGCTGGTGGCACAGCGGCAGGCTGACAAACGGCTGACGGACCAGGTGTTAAACCATCTGAGCCTGTTCAAGGACCACGCGCCCACGGCCACCGACGTAGCCAAGGCATTTGGCCTTTCAGAACGCACCTTTCGCCGCAATTTAAACAACGAAGGCAGCCATTACCGAGATTTACTAGCACAAGCCCGCTACGAGAAGGCACAGCACCTGCTGCGGCACACCGCCCAATCGATCGACGACATTGCCCAGCACCTGGGCTACGCCGAAGCGGCCGCCTTCATCCACGCCTTTCAGCGCTGGGCCGGCCAAACGCCTTCCGCATTTCGGAAATCAGTCAGCTGATGTCCGAATTTCTCATTTTCACCCCCTATTCCCCTGCCCCCTGAATGCGGGTCAATGAGGGTCGATACGCCCAAAGTTGGGGGCGACCCGTACACACCTACCCTAGGTCGGTAGGCAAAATTGCCGCGAATGCAAAGAATCGTGAACGGGACTCACATGAAACGCCATCACTTGCGAACAGCACAAAACATTTTCACGCTCAGCCTGATGAGTGGACTGACCCTGCTCGCCGCTTGCGGTGGCGGGGGCAAGGGGGGCGCAGCGCCGGCCGCGCCAGCAGCTGTGGTCACGGTTCCGGTGCCGACCTTGGCTCAAGAAACGGATCTGAATGAACCGTACATCGCCGCACCGAGTAGTTATTTCAATCAATTGAACGCGACAACTGGCACCTTCATTGCGAAGTTTCAGTTGAATATTCTCGATGGCGGTTCCCAATCTGTTTTGAAAACGATTGACCACGGTTCAGAGTCGCTCACCGGGCAATGGGTGACGATCCATAAATTTGATCGATCCACGCCGACCGCAGCCATCGACCTGGGTGCTCAAACGCTGTACTTCATCAATAAGGTTGGCACGGACCATCAGGTTTTCCAAATGGATCTTTCACGATCCAACAAAAATTTGGACTACAAGCGGATCTCGGCTGTGACGAATGCTTGTCGAATCCTCGACACCTACCCCGTGAACAAAGACGGCTCGCAAACCGCCTTGATCATCGACACCCCGGGGACAGATGGCTTGTGCGGCTCGACAGCCAATGGTGCATCTGCAGAGGACATCAAAGCGGCAGCAAACAACGTCAAAGTGATCATCCAGACTGATGACTCGATTAGCACCCCAGGTCGCTCCCTGATCGACCCCACCGCCAAGGTAGTGAGCCGCCTGTATTCAGCAGGCGTGTTGACTGGGGTTCTGGTTCAGCATGAGACCAACGCCAATCACACTCAAGCCCAACTTGATATTTTGTCCCCCACCATGGATGCCCGCCTCGTATCTGGCATCGCGATTCCGGGCGCAAGCACCCCGACGTTCTTGATTGATCCGGCCAAACAAGAGGTCGGGGCAGAATGGGTGGCCGATGCTCCCAAAGAGGCGAATGGCGGTTACCTGCACATCCAAGACCTGACCACACAGTCCACGATCAAAAACCCCATCACTGGAACCACGATCACCGTCACCGGATTCAATCGCCTGTATCACCTGAACTGGGACAACACTGCTTCCAAGGCCAGCCTGGATGCGATTGATTACGCGCTCCAAGTCGGGGTCAAATCCAACAAGGGCTTCACAGACGACGACTTTGTTTACATCCCTGACGGCAGCTATCTGGCCTATGGTCCAGACCCTAAAGCCCCGGCTCCGTTCTCTATCTACAGTGTTTATCCATCCACCCCACTGTCGACCTCCGTACCACTGACGATTGATCACGTGACGGCCAACTCCATTTTGCTGACTCAAAACACGAGCACGCAAAACCTCATCATGTCGATCGACAAGGCAACGCAAACCTGGACCCTGATCAGTAATTTGCCTAATTCAGTGATTTACGGGGTTCGGGGAGATTACCTCTATTACGGCGTCCCAACCGATGGCGCACCAACCTATAGTCTGATCAAATACAACCTGAAACCCAGCACGACCGGATACAACATTGCAACTCCGATTCAGTCGAAGATTGTGATGGTCGCCCCGGTATGGAACAAGACACTGAATCACGACAAGCCTGAACTGTCCACCGTGGTCATGTGTGCGCCATCCGGTGGCTATTCAGGAAGCTGCCAAAGAGAAACACTCAAGACCTTCGACTTCGACAAAGAGGCTTTCGACGTCGAATTGGGCCCCCTTAACATCACCGACTCCGGTAACGTCACGGTGTCTCCCGTTGGCGGCCTTGCGACCACCAACGATTTGTTAACAGTCGATAAAGTTATGACTGGTGGGTTCAAATTCGCAGAAGACGTGTGGCTCTATCACCCGAAAGTTCCTCACTCGCTATCGCTCATTTCCACGATTGATCCGTCAACCCTTGGAACACCACCAACGAATTGAGTAATAGGGGGCTTCCCATTGCCCCTGCCCAAATCGGGCACACTGGCGCCATGACTTATTGCGCCATTGATTTCGGAACCTCTAACTCGGCTGTTGCCATCTCGACCGCTGAAGGCATGCGTCTGGTGCCGCTGGAAGGCCAGCACCTGACGATGCCAACAGCGGTTTTTTATTGCACCGACCGGGATGACATCCCGCCGGGAGCCCACCCCGCCCCGGCCCTGAGCGAGCCGCCGCTGCCACGTTGCTTTGGCCGAACCGCTGTACAGGCCTATATGGATGGCTACGGCGGGCGGCTGATGCGCTCGATGAAAAGCATCCTCGGCAGCCCACTGGTCGAACAGACTACCGAAGTTGGTGAAGGGTATGGGGTCAAGTACCTCGACATCATTACCACCTTCCTGAGGCAGCTTCGCGATCAGGCGCAAGTGGCATCTGGTGAATCGTTGCGGCAAGTCGTGATGGGGCGACCCGTTTACTTCGTGGACGACGATGCCCTGCGAGACGCTCAGGCACAGGCCTCATTGACTACCGCGGCCCGGTCCGTTGGCTTTGAAGACGTTCACTTCCAGTTCGAACCCATTGCGGCTGCGTTTGACTACGAACAAACTGCCCGCAGCGAACAAAAGGTGCTGGTGGTCGACATTGGTGGGGGCACCTCCGACTTCTCGGTGGTCCGGGTGGGGCCCGATCGGCTCAAGCGATTGGATCGGCGCGACGACATCCTGGCCAACCATGGCATCCACATCGCGGGCACCGATTTCGACCGCCACGTGTCGCTGCACAGCGTGATGCCGCCCTTGGGCTACGGCGCCTTCGGCCCCAGCGTGGCCGGCGCGCCGCCGCGCCCGGTGCCCAGCCGGGTGTACTTCGACCTGTCAACCTGGCACCTGATCAACACGGTCTATCAACCAGCGCGGGTGGCCGAACTCAAAGGCATGGGTGGTTTCTATGGCAACCCAGCGTACCACACCCGACTGATGAAAGTTGTGCTGGAGCGGCTGGGGCACAACCTCATCAGCCGAGCCGAATCAGCGAAGATCGACGTTGCCACCCATGGCACCGCCGACTTGGATCTCAGCTTGATTGAGCGCGAGCTGAAGGCACATCTGACTCACGATGAAGCGGCCCAAGCCTTGGCAGCCGACCTGCAACGCATCGTTCACTGCGCCCAAGACACAGTCCAGACCGCAGGATTGCGGCCACAAGACATCGATGCCGTGTATTTCACGGGCGGCTCGACAGGCCTGAGCCTGTTGACCGATCAGATCGAAGCCGCTTTCCCCCAGGCTCAAGCTGTGCGAGGCGACCGACTGGCCAGCGTGGCGACGGGTTTGGGGCTGCATGCCCGGCGCTTGTTCACAGCTTAATCAAACGCTCAAGTGCCTGCTGCAAGGTGGTGGCCGACTTGGCAAAGCAAAAGCGAATGACGCCAAAGTCATCGCCCCCCTTGTAAAACGCCGACACCGGAATGGCCGCCACGCCATACTCAGTGGTCAGCCGTTCGACAAAGGCGCGGTCCCCTTCATCTGAAATGGCACCGTACTTCACACATTGAAAGTACGTGCCCTGGCAGGGCAGCAACTCAAAGCGCGAACTGCCCAAGGCCTGGCGGAAGATGTCGCGCTTGCCTTGATACAGCGCCTTCAACTGCTCGTACCAGCCGGGCTTGGCCATGAACTCGGCCAAAGCGTATTGGGTGGGCGTGTGTACCGAAAAAGCGATGAACTGGTGGGCCTTGCGAAACTCGGTCATCAACGCTTGAGGCCCGAGGCAATAAGCTACCTTCCAGCCGGTGACATGGTAGGTCTTACCGAAGCTGGACACCACCAGGCTGCGTTCGGCCAAGCCGGGGTAGCGCATCACGCTTTCGTGGCGAGCGCCATCAAACACCATGTGCTCATAGACCTCATCGCTCAAGATCACGATGTCGGTGTCTCGCACCAGGGCTTCGAGTCGCTGCATGTCCTCGGCCGTCCACACGGTGCCCGTCGGGTTGTGGGGGGTGTTGAGGATGATCATCCGCGTACGCGGCGTGATCAGCTGGGCCACTTGCTTCCAATCGGGCCGATAGCCGGGCAAGCCCAAGCGAGCGAACACAGGGGTGCCGCCATTGAGCTGGATGGCCGGCACATAGCTGTCATACACCGGCTCGAACACGATGACTTCGTCGCCCGGGCGAACCAAACAGGCCACGGCCGTGAAGATCGCCTGCGTGGCCCCGGCCGTCACCGTGACCTCGGTGTCGGGGTGGTAAGACGCCCCATACAAGGCTGAGACCTTGGCGGCAATCGCCTCACGCAGCGCAAGCACCCCGGCCATTGGGGCGTACTGGTTGTGGCCAGCCCTGGCTTGTTGATCGAGCAAGGCCAGCAATTCAGCCGGCGCATCGAAGTCAGGAAACCCTTGGGAGAGGTTGATGGCCCCGTGTTGCTGCGCCAGAGCCGACATCACGGTAAAGATGGTGGTGCCTACCTCAGGCAGGCGGGAAGACAGCGAACGGGGATAGCTTGGCATGCACTGAAGAATAGCGGGCCTTCACAGAAAAATGAAATAAGTGAGCAATTGAACAAATTCACTAGTGTCCGGTTTATTTTGCCCAGATTGGCCGCCATGCCAGTGCTGATGCTGGTTTCAGAGGATTTATGGGTGTCCACGATTTGAATTTCGTTTCGCTCATTTGCGATGCTCGCGGGTTTCAACGATCCGGGGTGATGCATGAATGTGGGCAAGACGCTGTTCGCTCAGGTGATGGAGTTCGTGCCTTGGAAGACGTTCTCGCGCATCATCGACCGCCACAATGGCGACGCGGGCGTTCGGACCCTGGGCTGCGCGGACCTGTTTCGCGTCATGGCGTTTTCCCAACTCACATGGCGCGAGTCGCTGCGAGACATCGAAGCCTGCTTGGCTGCCAATCGCGGCAAGCTGTTCCACATGGGATTGAAGGCCTCTCCAGCGCGCTCGACGCTGGCCGATGCACTGAACTCGCGCGACTGGCGTATCTATCACGAACTGGCTCAGCGCTTGATCTTGCGGGCCAGAACCCTGTACGCCCAAGAGCCTACGGTGCTCGATCTCGATGCCAGTGTGTACGCTCTGGATGCCACGACTATCGATCTGTGCCTGAGCTTGTTCGACTGGGCACCGTTTCGCTCGACCAAGGCTGCGGTCAAGCTCCACACTCTGCTGGACTTGCGCGGCGCCATCCCCGCCTTCATTCATATCAGCGACGGCAAGCTCCACGACGTCAATGTGCTCGACATCCTGCCCATCGAGGCGGGGGCTTTCTACGTGATGGATCGTGGCTACGTCGATTTTGCCCGCCTGTATGCCATGCATCAGGCTGGCGCATTCTTCGTCACGCGAGCCAAGACTGGCATGGATGCCAGGCGTGTGTACTCCGATCCTGTCGAGCGCAGCACTGGCATCGTCTGCGACCAGCGCGTGATGCTCAATGGCCACTACTCGGCCAAGAATTACCCCGAACACTTGCGGCGCATTCGCTTCAAAGACCCCGAGTCGGGCAAAACACTGATCTTTCTAACCAACAACACGACGCTGACTGCATTGACGATTGCCGCGCTCTACAAGAGCCGCTGGCAGGTCGAGTTGTTCTTCAAGTGGATCAAGCAGCACCTGCGCATCAAGCGATTTCTGGGCACGAGCGAGAACGCAGTCAAGACGCAAATCTGGTGCGCCGTGGCCACCTACGTGCTCATCGCCATTGTCAAGAAAGAGCTTCAACTCAATGCCTCGCTCTACACATGTCTACAGATTTTGTCGGTCTCGATTTTCGAGAAAACCCAGATTTCATCGGCCTTGCAGCTTGATCGATCCCAATCCATCACGCCACCATGCGCTAACCAGTTGAATTTATTCAGTTTTTAACCGGACACTAGTGGAACAAATTGTCTGAAATTCCACGGGTAATCAGTTAAATCTGACATTTTTGAAGCCGATAGACTGAATCTCATCCAATGAAAGCCAATGGGATCGTCTATGTTCACACTCCGGAGTTGGAAGATCGGATATCGGCTTGGCGGCGCCTTCGCCGTGATCGTTCTGGGCAGTTTGATCAGCAGTCTGATCGGGCGGCACTACTTGAACGGCGCAGCAGCAGCGACGGACGAACTGGTGTCCCAGCAGGTAGCCGCCGTGAAGCTACTGGAACAAATCAAAAGCAACCTCAACCAGCAAGCACGCAGTGCCCGCAATTTGCTGCTGATGGAAGACGCCCCCAAGTTGCAGGCCGAGCGAGATGTGATCGAGAGGACAGCGATTGAAAACGCTCGGCACTATAAAGAGTTGCAATCCATTCATCTGAATCCGCACACCGCTGAGATGATTCAGAGCACGGTAGATGTGCGCCGCAAATTTTTAGATGAACTGAAGCACTTCGAATCCGTCGCAGCGAGTGACCGAACTGCTGCGCTGCGCCTCTTGCTTGAACGCGTCCGACCCGCCCAGCTTGCATACATGAAACTGACAGATGACCTGATGGATAGCGAAATCGCAGCGATGAAACATGCGGCCGCTGATGCGTCGCAGGAAGCATCAACGGGCTCGTCGCTGTCGTTTTCGCTCAACTTGCTGTTCGGGCTGATTGCTGCAACCCTAGCCTGGGCCATCACTCGGTCAGTAACCGGCCCGCTTGATAAAGCTGTTTACATCGCGAAAGCTGTGGCCCAAGGTGACCTGACCCAGGTCGTGGACGATCAAGCCGATGACGAAATAGGCAATGTGCTCAAAGCGCTGCACACCATGACAAATCGGCTGCAATCTTTGATTGCGCAACTCAAAAGCGCGTCGGATGAAATTGCCACAGGATCAGGAGAAATCGCCAAGGGCAATCAAGACCTGTCTCATCGCACTGAGCAGCAGGCAGCCAACTTGCAGGAAACAGCGGCCTCGATGGAGCAACTGTCCTCAACCGTGCGCCAGACGACCGAGGCGTCTCAACAGGCAAACGATCTGGCCAGCCATGCCTCAGAAGTCGCTGCCAAAGGCGCCAGCGTGATGCAAGAAGTCGTGACGAACATGGATGACATCGCCCACAGCTCCCGCAAGATCGGTGACATCATCACCGTGATCGACGGCATCGCTTTTCAGACCAACATCCTGGCGCTGAATGCTGCAGTGGAGGCCGCGCGTGCTGGGGAGCAAGGCCGAGGCTTTGCCGTTGTCGCTGGTGAGGTCCGTACCCTGGCACAACGCTCTGCCAACGCTGCCAAGGAAATCAAGGCCTTGATCACGGCCAGCGTAGAAAAGGTGGACAGCGGGTCGGCGTTGGTCGGCACCGCCGGCGAAACGATGCGAGAGATCGACGAAGAAATCAAGCGCGTGGCTCATCTGATCGGCGAGATCACCACCGCATCGATCGAACAAAATAGTGGCATCCAGCAAGTACACCTTGCGGTGTCGGAGCTGGACAAGGTAACTCAGCAAAATGCCGCCTTGGTTGAAGAGTCAGCGGCTGCGGCTGAGAGTCTGAAGTCTCAGGCAGACCAGCTGAACGCCTCAATCGCCACGTTCCGCGTTTGATGCCCTTCAGACCACTCAAGCTCCTGCCAATTCAGCGCGCATAGCGTCAATGACCGCCTTGTAGCTCGGTTGACCAAAGATCGCGCTGCCAGCCACAAAGGTGTCGGCGCCTGCATCGGCCACGCGCCGGATGTTGTCGACCTTGACGCCACCGTCGATTTCCAGGCGAATGTCGCGGCCCGAAGCATCGATGATCTTGCGCACCTTCTCAGCCTTGCGCAAGGTGCTGTCGATGAAGCTTTGGCCCCCAAAGCCGGGGTTCACGCTCATGAGCAGCACCACGTCTACTTTGTCGAGCACCCATTCCAGCACGTCCACCGGGCTGGCCGGGTTGAAGACCAGACCGGCCTGACAGCCTTCGGCCTTGATCAGCTGCAGCGTGCGATCCACGTGGGTCGAAGCATCGGGGTGGAAGGTGATGATGTCGGCCCCCGATTTCGCGAAGGCCTGGGCCAGCGCATCCACCGGTTGCACCATCAGGTGCACATCAATCGGCACCTTCGTGCCATCGGCCTTGACGCTGTGCTTGCGCAGGGCCTGGCAGACCATGGGCCCGAAGGTCAGGTTGGGCACGTAATGGTTGTCCATCACATCAAAGTGAATCCAGTCGGCGCCCGCATCGATCACGTTGCGGACCTCTTCGCCCAGGCGGGCAAAATCGGCGGACAAGATGCTGGGAGCAATGCGGAAAGTACGCGACATGGGAAGCCTTTTCTGTCAAGACACGGTGAGAAGCAGGGTCTCATTTTAGTGACCTCAAATGGCCTATAGTGATTGGATGAGCCGAGCCCATTTGACCATCACGGTCGTGCCCCGATTTTTGGACGAACACAGTCACCCTGAGCGTGACGAGTACGCATTTTCTTACGCGGTGACGGTGGCCAACACCGGCGATGTGCCTGCACAGGTGATCGGTCGCCACTGGGTGATCACCGATGCCAATGGCAAGGTCGAAGAGGTCAAAGGACTGGGCCTGGTCGGACAGCAACCGCTGATCCAACCGGGCACCCAGTTCGAGTACAGCAGCTGGACCCGGCTGGATTCGCCCCATGGGATCATGCATGGCGAGTTCTATTGCGTCACCGAAGACATGACGTTCTTCGAGGCCGTGATTGAACCTTTTGCCCTGGTGCGATCCAACTCTCTACATTGAATCCACCGACCCACTCCCATTTCATCGCCGATTGGCTGGACAGCGCGAATGCGCAGTTGCCCGCCGTGGAGCGGCACATCTGGCTGTTGCGGGTGATGGACTGGATCCGGCAAGGCGAGCCGGTGGCCCATGTCCAATACCTGCTGCATCTGCTGAACACTGACCCCACGCGCCGCGGCAAGGTCATCCAGCTGTTGGCGGCTTCGTGGCGCGATGTGGACGTGACGGCCCTGCTGGCCGACTACGGATTTGCCGCGCACCCGTCGTTTTTGCATGAGCTGGGCGCGCGGTTGCGGCGGCATGTCTTGCCACTGAGCCCAGAAACCACCGACCTGGGCGAGTTGTTTGACCTGTTGTTTGACGACCCGGTCGATGCACACTGGATTGCGCAACTGGATGCGGGCACCTTGAGCGAGTTGGGGCGACTGTTTGCCGAATCGGTGCAGCGAACGCGAGTGGATGCGTTGGGCTGGCGCGAGGCGTTTTACGACGCGGTGCAGTGCCTGGCCACCGACATCCGCTCGATGGGGTTTTCGCAGCAGTTTCGACCCCGCATTGGCACCCGCACCGATGCCGAATTTGACGAAGTGAATGGGCAGCAGCCCTCATCGGATGCGGACCGGGCACGCTTGGCTTTTCAGCAGGTGCCTCAGGTGGCCGAACGCTTGCACCGATTGGCCCAGGATCACGCCGCCGCTGCATCGCAGACGACGACCGATTGGCCAGAGGCCTTGCTGCACGAAGCGCGTTACCTGCGAACCTTGCTGGGCGAATGCGCGCAAGCGGCACAAGGCATCCACGGCCATCTAGAGCAACATGGCATTTCGATCGACATCGTCTTCCAGATCGACTTGCTGCAGCAGCGCTGCGAACGCATCGAGCTGCTGTTGGACGTGCTGCTGTCGCCGCACCCTGAACAGGAGATGCGGCGAGCCCTGGTCGAACTGGTGTCGATCGGACGCAAGCGACGCAGCATCCGCGAGTTGTTCACGCAACACTATTCGCTGTTGGCGCGCAAGGTGGCCGAACGCAGCGCAGAAACCGGCGAGCATTACATCACGCGCAACCGAGCCGAGTATGTCGACATGCTGTGGCGATCGGCGGGTGGGGGGGCCGTGCTGGCAGGCACCACCTTCTTGAAATTCGTCGTGCTGGCGCTGGGGCTGTCACCATTTTGGACCGGCTTTGCTGCGGGGGCGAACTACGCCGTCAGCTTCGTGATCGTGCAGGCGCTGCATTTCACGGTGGCCACCAAGCAACCCGCCATGACCGCCCCGGCGATGGCGGCGAAGCTGACCCACACCCAGAGCGAAGAAGACATTGATGGATTTGTGGACGAGGTGGCCCACCTGATCCGCTCGCAGATGGCCGGGATCATCGGGAACCTGGCCGTGGTGGCGCCACTGGTGTTGGGCATTCAATTGTTGGCCTGGTGGGCCCTGGGCCAACCGTTTTTGAGCGAATCCACCGCCCACTACACGTTGGATCACCTGACCCTGCTGGGGCCGACCGTTTGGTACGCCGCTTTCACCGGGGTCTTGCTGTTTTTGTCCAGCTTGATTGCCGGCTGGGTCGAGAATTGGTTTGTGCTGAATCGGCTGGACAGTGCGCTGCGCTGGAATCCGCGGGTCCGCTTGCGCCTGGGCGCCGCACGGGCCGAGCGGTGGGCCACCTGGTGGCGACAAAACATATCGGGGCTGGCCGCCAACATTTCACTGGGCTTCTTGCTTGGCCTGGTGCCGGTGATCGCCCAATTCTTTGCGTTGCCTCTGGACGTTCGACACGTGACGCTGTCCACCGGCCAGCTGGTTGCAGCCGGCGCCGCACTGGGATGGCCGGTTTTGCACGATCACACTTTTTGGTGGGCCGTGGCAGCCATCCCGATCACGGGGTTGCTCAACGTCGGGGTGAGCTTTGCCATGGCACTGCGGGTCGCCATTCGCTCACGCGGCGTGAAAGTTCAGGATCGGGGTCGACTCTGGCGCGCCATGGGGCGCCGGGTGTGGCGCCGACCCTGGAGCTTCTTGTGGCCCCCGGCCGATGCCCCTGGGCATCAAGAGGGGTCCTGATCGCCTCCAGGCTGTTGCTCTGCGTTCAGATCATCCAGTTCGCGACGCCCGGAAAACATGGTCCACCAGACCAAGAACACAAACACGACCAGCGCGCACAGCGCTTCCAGCACAATCAGCCACATGATGGTTTTGTACAGAGAAGTAAAAAGACAGCCCAGCCTGACGCGGTCGGCGCTGTGGATGCCAACGATGATAGTGGCTTGGCTGGCGGGTTGTTCGTCCGTGCCGCTTGAATCGCCCGCCCCGATCACGGCCTCACGCCCCGGTGTGTCCACCCAGGTGCCCGCCGGTGCCCCCGCGCCCGGCACCTGGGCGCCGCAACCAGATGGCCGAGGCGATCTGTTGCGCCCCAAATCGCAGTGGATCCCGGCCCAGTGGAGCGATCTGCCCGGCTGGGATCGCGATCAATTGGTGGACTGGTGGCCGGCCTGGTTGAAAAGCTGCAGCAAACCGGCCCCAGGCTGGTGGGGCCTGTGCCAGCGCTCTAAGCAATTGGGCAGCCAGCCCGATGAAATCCAGTTGCGCCAGTTCGTGCAGAGCCATTTCAAGCCCTGGCGGGTGCTCAGCTACGAAGGGCAATCCACCGGTTTGCTGACGGGCTATTTCGAGCCTTTGCTGGAGGGCAAGCGCCAACCCGATGCGCGCTACCGCTACCCTCTCTACAAAGCCCCGGCCGATCTGGGCATCCGCAAGCCGCACTACACCCGCTCAGAGCTCGACACCTCGGTGGATGGTCGGGCATCGGTGGCGGGGCGGGAGCTGGTCTATTTGGCCGACCCGCTAGACGTGCTCCTGATTCAGGTGCAGGGTAGCGGTCGGATCCGGTTAATGGACGAAAACGGCCCGAACGGGCAGCCCAAGGTGATCCGCCTCGCCTTTGGTGGCCACAACGATCAGCCCTATCAGTCCGTCGCACGCTGGCTGGTGGACCAGGGCGCCATCACTCTCGAGCAGGCATCCTGGCAAGCCATCCGCAATTGGGCCAGCCTCAACCCGGATCGCGTGCCGGAAATGCTGCGCGTCAACCCACGGGTGGTGTATTTCAAGGAAGAAGCCTTGAGCGATCCTGAATCCGGCCCCAACGGGGCGCAAGG
>JAGWLR010000091.1 GCA_028864885.1 Burkholderiales bacterium
CGCCCAGCAGGTGAGGGCGGCTGCACCACACAACCCCGCGCCCATCATGCTCAGGCCTAGCGGCAGGTGCCCGAAAGCCCAGGATTGCGCGGCCATCAACGCCATGATGCCCAGCACGCCGAGTAAGCCCAAGATGGCCTGGCTGCGCCAATCAGGAGGTCGCTGCGGGGTGCGGGCCTGCGTGGCAGCGGTGCTGTTGAGTATCACGATCCAGAACCCCCATCCGCACACCGCCAGCGCCTGGTTGTAGAAGGTGATCGACGGCGGATCATGGGCCGCAATCAGGGTGGGAAAGACCACAGCCAGCAGGGCCCCCAGAATCAGGCTGGCCCACTGGCTGGGAGGAAAAGGTGGCTCGATTTCAGCGGATAGGGTCATTTCGATATTGTCGGGCCTTTGGAGGGCACCTTCGGGCACACTGTCTGGCTTGCCCCACCCCGGACCTGCAAATAAAGGATCCCTGTGTCTGCCTCCCTTCACGATGTCGCTCCTGGCATCCAGGTGCGCGAAAAGCTCTTGCTCTGGAGCCTCGCCGCCGTCAACTTCACGCACATCGTCGACTTCATGATCATGATGCCGTTGGGGCCGCAGCTCACACGCATCTTTCACATCAGCGATGCCCAGTTTGGGCTACTGGTGTCGGCCTATTCTTTGGCGGCAGGGGTGTCAGGGTTGCTGGCTTCGCTGGTGATCGATCGGTTTGAGCGCAAGCGTGCCTTGCTGTTTCTGTATGCCGGCTTTGCCTGCGCCACTTTAGGTTGTGGCCTGGCTTCGACTTATCCCAGTTTGATGTTGGCGCGCGTGGCGGCCGGGGTCTTTGGCGGGGTGCTCGGAGCCCTGGTTCAGACCATCGTGGGCGATGCCATCCCGTTCGAGCGGCGGGGGCAGGCCATGGGCGTGGTGATGTCGGCCTTTTCGATGTCCACCGTGGCCGGGGTGCCTCTGTCGCTGTGGCTGGCCAGTTGGGGCGGCTGGCATGTGCCGTTCATCGCGATTGCCGTGGTGTCGGTGGGAGTCTGGTTGTTGGCCGGCAAGGCGGTGCCCACGCTCAATCACCATGTGCAGCGTCAGGGGCGCGGATCGAGTTGGCATGAATTTCGCGACGTTCTGGCTGATGGCAACCATTGGCGTGCGTTTGGCCTGTCTTGTCTGATCGTGGCGGGCAGTTTCAGCATCATTCCCTACATCACCATCTACACCACGACCAACGTCGGCTTGCGTCCGGATCAGGTGCCCTTGATTTACCTGGCCGGTGGGGTGGCCACCTTGTTCACGTCTCGCCTGTGGGGGTGGCTGGCGGATCGTTGGGGCAAGGTGGCCACGTTTCGACTGGTCTGCGCGATCGCCGCGGCGCCCATGCTGGCCTTGACTCACTTGCCGCAAGTGCCCTTGTGGGTGGTGTTGGCGGTGACCACCGCGTTCTTTGTCTTTGTGTCTGGCCGCATGGTTCCGGGCATGGCCTTGCTGACGGCGGCCCCGCCGCCAGCCAAACGAGGCGCGTTCATGAGCATCAATGCGGCGTTGCAGTCGGCCACCATGGGGGCGGCAGCCTGGCTGGGGGGCGTCCTGATTTCGCGGTCGCCCGATGGCTTGGTGCAGGGTTATGGTCGAACTGGCTGGTTGGCCTTGCTGAGCACCGTCTTGATGTGGTGGTGGGTGGGGCAGTTGCGTTTGCACACGCCCGGTGCGTCGCCGCGAGCCAACTGAGTTTGGAGTTTGACTTTCGGCAAGAGTTGGCAGAGTTTGTTCACGCGGTTGCAATTCTCCAGACAAACACTGATGTCACGCACTTGTCATAAGCGGGCAACAGGAGCAAACTGGTCTTCCGGTTGACGCTTTTCACCGGCGTTCAAACCGGGTGTTGCTAACCCTTCTGCTCTCGAAAGGAGGCAGTATGAATTTGACGATCAGTGGCCACCATCTCGAAGTTACCCCTTCGCTGCGTGAGTACGTGCTCACTAAGTTGGACCGAGTGACCCGTCATTTCGACCAAGTAGTAGACGTCACCGTTCTACTCACCGTTGAAAAGCAAAAGGAAAAGGACCGTCGCCAGAAGGCTGAAGTGAATTTGCACGTCAAAGGTAAGGACATTTTTGTAGAAACCGCTCACGAGGATCTTTACGCCGCCATTGATCAATTGATGGACAAGCTGGATCGCCAGGTATGCCGTCACAAGGATCGTGTGCAAAAGCATCATCATGCTTCTCACAAGCGTCAGGCCGACATGGCTTTTGACGTTTTGCAATGATTTCCTCCACAACACAGTGAACTTGCATGACTTTTATCGCTCTTAACCTCCTGCTTGGTATGAGCTGATTGCAGGTCGCCTGCGCAGTGAGGCACCAAGTTGACGGCCCTTCGGGGCCGTTTTTCATTTTTTTCGCCGCAATATGGGGCATAGAGTGAACTCATCTGCTGTCAATGGGGCTCATCAGGTTGGTTTCCGGGCATCTGCCACTTGCTGCGGTGCAGCAAACGGTGCAGAATCCCTCAAACCAGTGGAAATCGGCGCAACCAATGGTTACATCCGGTTTCTATAATTCGCCCCTCGTCCATCCCGGGAGTGGGGGTCAAGGTGTCCAGCCGTCGCCCTTGCTTGTATCAAGATGAATCGTCTCTCAACCATCCTTCCCGCCAGCCAAGTGCTGGTAGACGTGGACGCCAGTAGTAAGAAGCGCGTCTTCGAGCACGCGGGTTTGCTGTTTGAGAATCAGCACTCGATTGCCCGAGCGACGGTAACAGACAACCTGTTTGCGCGCGAACGCCTGGGGTCGACCGGTTTGGGGCACGGAGTGGCCATACCGCACGGCCGCATCAAAGGGCTCAAGAACCCGCTGGCTGCCGTGATTCGGTTGACGCATCCGATTCCGTTTGATGCGCCTGATGAAGAGCCAGTCAACCTGCTGATTTTTTTGCTGGTGCCGGAAGCAGCCACCCAGCGTCACCTGGAAATTCTGTCTGAAATCGCCGAATTGTTGTCGGATCGCGAGTTGCGTGAACGCCTCAAAACCGAACCCGACGCAGCCCAGGTGCATGCCTTGATTGAACGTTGGCAGCCCCTGAAGTCGGTCGCCTGAGCCACCAGGCCCAGGCTTGAGGCATCATGGTGACCTGTTGTTGACATCGCCAATCCGCTTGTGAGTGCCAAAGACCTAGCCATCATCAGTGCCGAAGCGCTTTTTGAAGCCAATCGCGGCGCATTGCGTTGGGAGTGGATTGCCGGGCATGCCCACCCTGAGCGCCGTTTCGATGAAGAAGCCGTCCAGATGGCGCAATCTGCCGCCGATCTGGTGGGCTATCTCAATTACATCCATCCCTACCGGGTGCAAATTGTCGGGCGTCGTGAGGCGGCTTATTTCGCCAGCTCGAGCCCCGAAGACCAGGAACGCCGAATCCAGCGCATCGTCACCCTCGAGCCGCCGGTGGTGGTGGTCGCTGACGCTCAGGCGCCGTCCGACAAGCTGGTGGCCATGTGTGGGCGTGCCGGCATCCCGTTGTTTGTCACCGAAGAGCCAGCGGGTCACGTCATCGACGTGCTTCGCAGCTACCTGACCCAGCACTTCGCGGAGCGACTCACCCGCCACGGCGTGTTCATGGATATCCTGGGCCTGGGGGTTTTGCTGACCGGTGAATCAGGCTTGGGCAAGAGCGAATTGGGGCTGGAACTCATCTCCCGCGGCCATGGCCTGGTGGCAGATGACGCCGTCGACCTGTATCGGGTGTCGCGCACCGCCATTGAGGGCCGTTGCCCAGATCTGCTGCTGAACTTGCTGGAAGTGCGCGGCATCGGCCTGCTCGACATCAAGGCCATCTTTGGTGAGACTGCGGTGCGCCGCAAGATGCGCCTCAAACTCATCGTTCACTTGGTCCGCAAGGAAACCATGGAGCGCGAGTTCGAGCGGCTGCCTTATGAACCCCTGTATGAAGAGATCCTGGGGGTTCCCATTCGCAAGGCGGTGATCGCGGTGGATGCGGGCCGAAACTTGGCCGTTCTGGTGGAAGCTGCGGTGCGCAACACGGTGTTGCAACTGCGCGGCATCGACACCTACAAGGAATTCATCGAGCGGCATCAGCGCGCCATGGAGCGTGGCGGCTGATAGTGTCGGCGTTCAGACCAGATTGCGGTTGTGCGGGTGGCTCAGCTTGCCGCTGCAGTCTTCCTTGTTGCACACCACATAAAGTGCCAGGGCGTGATCGTGCAGCTTGTAGCCGCGTTCGGCCGCGATCTCCTGCTGACGGCGTTCAATTTCTGGGTCGTAGAACTCTTCCACGCGGCCACACACGACACAGACCAAGTGATCGTGGTGCTTGCCTTCGTTGAGTTCAAATACCGCTTTGCCAGCCTCGAAGTGATGGCGTGACAGGATCCCTGCCTGCTCGAACTGCATCAAAACACGATACACCGTGGCCAAGCCAATGTCAGAACCTTCACTGAGCAACACCTTGAAGACGTCTTCTGCCGTCATGTGACGTTGTTCGGACGCACGCTGAAAAACCTCCAGGATCTTGATGCGGGGCAGGGTGGCCTTGAGCCCGCTGCTTTTCAGTTCTTCTGCGTTGGTCATGTGAAAGCTCCGAGTTGCGACGCCGAATCAAGCGCGCCGCTAGAATGGGCAATCATATCGACTCGGGCGCCACTTCGGCAAAGTGGGGTCTTCTGAAATCTCATGACACTGAACTTCATTCGCCGAGCCTGCATGGCGTTCCTCCCCGTCGTTTGGTTGGCCGGTTGTGCCAACAACCACGGGGTCGCTTTGTCCAAGCCGGAAACCCTGTTCGGCCTCATTGAGCCCTACCGCGTGGATGTCGTGCAAGGCAACGTTGTCACGCAGGAATTCATCTCGCAGATTCAACCAGGCTTTGGTCGCATGCAGGTGCGCGAAATCCTGGGCACACCGTTGTTGACCGACGTGTTCCACAATGACCGCTGGGACTATGTGTTCACGATCCGTCGTCAAGGGGTGCCGGATCAAAAGCGTCGTGTCACGGTGTACTTCAAGAACGATGCGGTAGATCATTTCGACAGCGATCCCTTGCCGACGGAGCGTGAGTTCGTGGCGTCGATTGACAAGGATCGCAGCACCGAGCCCGGGCCAGCCAATCTGACTGCTGCGCAGATTGCGGCGCTGCCCACCCCCTCGAAGGCC
This sequence comes from Burkholderiales bacterium, assembly GCA_028864885.1. Taxonomy (GTDB): domain Bacteria; phylum Pseudomonadota; class Gammaproteobacteria; order Burkholderiales; family Burkholderiaceae_C; genus Aquabacterium. The sequence continues at coordinate 5,148 of JAGWLR010000091.1, forward strand.
GAAACCGACGATCAACCCAAGATGCCCCAGGGCGTGGCGCGGGCCTACCCGCCCCTTGAAGCCGCATCGCGCTGAGCGCTGTTTTTTGTTTCTTTAGTCGAGTCCACCCAGCATGACATCCAACGTTCTTGCCAACGCCCATCGCATTGCCATCGCCGGAGCCTCCGGGCGGATGGGGCGCATGTTGATCGAGGCCGTCCAAAATGCCGATGACGCGGTCTTGGCCGGTGCCTTGGATATCCCTGGCAGCCCCGCCCTTGGCAGCGACGCTGCGGCCTTCTTGGGGCAGCAAAGTGGTGTGGCGATCACGTCCGATCTGCGGGAAGGACTGAAAAACGCCAAGTACCTGATCGACTTCACCCGCCCAGAAGGCACGATCGCCCATCTGCGCGTTTGCCGTGAGTTCGGGGTCAACATGGTCATCGGCACCACGGGTTTCAGCGACGAACAGAAAGCCGAGATTCAGGATGCCGCGCGCGACATCGCCATCGTCATGGCGCCCAACATGAGCGTAGGCGTCAATGTGGTCCTCAAGTTGCTAGCACAGGCAGCCAAGGCGCTCAATCAAGGTTATGACATCGAGATCATCGAAGCGCACCACCGTCACAAGGTCGATGCGCCCAGCGGCACCGCTTTGAAGATGGGTGAGGTGGTGGCCGAGGCCCTGGGCCGTGATCTCAAATCGTGTGCGGTGTATGGCCGCGAGGGCGTCACGGGCGAGCGTGATCCCAGCACCATCGGTTTTGCCACCGTGCGTGGCGGTGACATCGTCGGCGATCACACCGTGCTGTTTGCCGGCACGGGCGAACGCATCGAGATCACGCACAAGTCATCCAGTCGTGCCACCTATGCCCAGGGCAGCTTGCGGTCTGTGCGCTTCCTCGCACATCAGCCGCACGGGCTGTTCGGCATGGACGACGTCCTGGGGATGGCATGAACGGGCTGGCGCATCTTTGGCAAGAAGGGGATGCTGTCGGCCGCGCCGTGGCGGCGATGCTCTTGATCATGTCCGTCAGTGCCTGGGTGGTGATCTTCTGGAAGGGCTGGCTACTGAGTCGGGCGCGTCGGGATCTGGTTCGGGGGGCGCAGGTCTTCTGGGGCTCGACGGATCTCGCCTCTGGGCAGGCCGCCTTGGTGCCGATTGACCGTGAGGCTGTGTTGCTGCCGTTGGTCGAATCGGTGAGTGCCCCCGTGGGCACTGGCACTTTGGCTGCCCAATCCGACCGCGAAGCGCAGTTGACCCGTCGCTTGCGCGATAGCCTGCACGATGTGCTGCAGCGCTTGCAGGCCGGCCAGGTCTTGCTGGCTTCAGTCGGGGCGGTGGCGCCTTTCGTTGGTTTGTTCGGCACGGTTTGGGGCATCTACCACGCCATGATCCGCATCAGCACCGAGGGCTCGGTCAGCCTGGATAAGGTGGCGGGCCCGGTGGGTGAGGCCCTGATCATGACGGCAGCAGGCTTGGCCGTGGCGATTCCCGCTGTACTGGCCTACAACATCTTCGGCAAATTCGTGTCGGCCTGCGAGGCCGATCTGGAGGGCTTTGCCCATGACCTGCGCGAAACCTTGCTGAACCAGCCGGACTGATCCACCATGGCCTTTGGTCGACTTGAACGCCCTCAGGGCAGCCAGCCCATGAGCGACATCAACATGACGCCGCTGATCGACGTCATGCTGGTGTTGCTGGTCATCTTCATGCTGACAGCGCCCTTGATGACCTCCAGTCTCAAGCTGGATCTGCCCAAGGCCGATGCTCCGCCCCCTGCCGGCAAGCAGCCTGAGATTCTGGCGATTGCACTGACGGCCGACGGGCTGACCCACCTGGGTGACAAGGTGGTGGGGGCCGATGACCTGCTGAAGCAGGCGCAGGCACAGGCCAAGGACCATCCGGATACCGAGGTGCAATTGCGCGCCGACCAGGCCGTGTCCTACGGCAAGGTGGCGGATCTGATCGGCTTGCTGCAAAAAGCCGGGCTCAATCGGATCGCCTTCGTCACCGATCCGGGGCCGGATGGCGCTGCGCCAGCCCAGCCCTGACACGGGGCGGCCTGATTCTGTGTCGGGTTAGGACGACAAGCCGCCTTTTGGGGCTTGAGCTTGCGCCACAAGCCGTGTGAGGCGCGCACAATGGGGTCATGTAGATTGCTGACAGGCACACATGGCGGCACCTCAGTTTCCGACGCAACGTTTTGCCCAGGCCCAGGCGGCACTGGACTATGTCTCTCAACTCTACGAAGCCCAGATCGGCTACCTGCAAGACGCCTTGCAGCGCTTTGTGGCCGGTGAGCAGATTCCTGAACATGTGCGGGCGCGTTACCCCTTCGTCCGGGTCCACACCGACACGGTCCGCATGGCGGATTCCCGCTTGTCGTATGGTTTCGTGGCGGGGCCGGGCACGTATGAAACGAGCCTGACTCGTCCCGACTTGTTCGCTGATTACTACCGCGAGCAGTTTGAGTTGCTGCTGAGCAACCACGGGGTAGACCTGGAGGTCGGCTTGGGCGCCGAGCCCATCCCGGTTCATTTTAGTCTGGATGAGCACCAGCATCTGGAGGGCAGCATGCCGGCCGAACGGCGGCTGTTACTACGCGATCAGTTCGATCTGCCCGATTTGGGGGCCATGGACGATGGCATCGCGAACGGCACCTATGAAGTTCGCCCCGGCGACGCGCGCCCGTTGTCGCTGTTCACCGCCCCACGGGTGGATTATTCGCTGCATCGCCTGCGCCATTACACCGGCACTTCGCCTGCCCATTTTCAGAACTTTGTTCTGTTCACGAACTACCAGTTTTACATCGACGAGTTCCTTCGCTATGGACAAGAGCTGATGCAACGTGCGCCCGATCCTGCCAATCCGCAGGATGACGACGACTGCATTGCCTTTGTCGAGCCCGGCAACGTCATCACCCGTCGGGTGGGGCAGAACGCCGTACCGGACGATGCCTTGGGCATGGTGCCGCCTCGTTTGCCTCAGATGCCGGCGTATCACCTGCTGCGCAAGGACCACAGCGGCATCACCATGGTGAACATCGGGGTGGGGCCGGCCAATGCCAAGACCATCACCGATCACATCGCTGTGTTGCGTCCCCATGCCTGGATCATGTTGGGGCACTGTGCCGGCTTGCGCAACTCACAACAGCTGGGCGACTATGTGCTGGCGCATGGGTATGTGCGCGAGGATCACGTCCTCGATGAGGACTTGCCGCTGTGGGTGCCGATTCCGCCCTTGGCGGAAATCCAGCTGGCGTTGGAGGGGGCGGTGGCAGACGTCACCCAGCTGCGTGGGTACGAACTCAAGCGCATCATGCGCACCGGCACGGTGGCTTCAACCGATAACCGGAACTGGGAATTGCTGCCTCAGCGCACCCCAGAGCGGCGATTCAGCCAGAGCCGGGCGGTGGCGCTGGACATGGAAAGCGCCACGATTGCGGCCAATGGCTTCCGCTTTCGGGTGCCCTATGGAACCCTGCTGTGTGTCAGCGACAAGCCCTTGCATGGCGAACTGAAGTTGCCGGGGATGGCCAACCAGTTCTATCGCGAGCGTGTGGATCAACATCTGCGCATCGGGCTGAGAGCCATCGAGCGTTTGCGTGCCAACCGGGCGGGGCAGTTGCACAGCCGCAAGCTGCGCAGCTTCGCAGAAGTTGCGTTTCAGTGAGGGCGTCAGGCCTGGCGCCTGACGCGACAGCCTCAGGCTGCCAGCGTGGTGACCTTGGCGTCCTGAACCGGCGCTACTTCACGTCGGATTTGTTCGCCTGCCAGATCTTCGGCGACCTTCAGGTCATAGGCAGTCTGCAGATCCATCCAGTATTGAGGCGTGGTACCGAAGAAGCGTGCCAGACGCAATGCCGAATCGGGGCTGATGCCACGACGTTCACGCACGATGTCGTTGACGCGTGGGGCGGGCACGTGAAGACGGATGGCCAGACCGCTGGCAGACAGACCGTGCCTCTCCATGAACTGGGAGCGCAGGATGGCACCGGGATGCACAGCTTGATTGTTGCTCATCGTGAAAAAATCACCTAAGGGTTTCTCATAGATACTGGCGCGAATCGTATGTGGTTTATCGTCCTGTGATTGTCAAATGGTTGACAATCATGCTGACAAACACTCCGTCATTTGAGTGGGTTGCTAGAAATCACCTATTCCGTTAGGCGTTAAATGTGAATATGCAAAGACGGGTTGATTCTTCTCCGCTGGGCTTGCTGCCGGCCCTGCAGTCGCATCTCTGGTTTGCCAGTTGCCCCATTGAATTGCAGCATGCCTTGGTCGAGCGTGGCCGCATCCGTCACCTGCGTGCAGGCGAGTCCTTGTTCGCGCGGGGCGATGTGCAAGATGGCCTGTGTTGCGTGATCGCGGGGGCGTTGATGTTGGGCTCAGTCAGCCCGCACGACGGTGCACATCGCTTGTCACTGTATGTCGAGCCCTATCATTGGTTTGGTGAGGTGGCCCTGCTGGACAACCTGCCGCGTCCCCAGGATGCGGTGGCGGGGCCAGACAGCACGGTGCTGGTGGTGACCCGGGCGCAGTTGGAGCCCTGGCTCGAGTTGCATCCTCAGTATTGGCGCGATCTGGCGCGCCTGGCGTGCAGCAAGATGCGGCTGATGTTGACCGCACTGGAAGACAACGCCACGCTGCCGATCGATCAGCAACTGGCGCGGCGCTTGTTGTTCTCAGTGACCAATTTCGGGCAAGCCACGGCCGACAAGGTGCGACGCCGTGTGCGGGTGCCGCAAGAATATCTGGCGCGGATGCTCGGGGTTTCGCGGCAAACCATCAACAAGGCCTTGCGCAAGCTCGAGACGGAAGGCGTACTGGCCTTGCACTATGCCGAAATCGAAGTCTTGGACCTGGGCGCGCTGGCTCAGCGGGCCGGGCCGGTCGACCCGGGGCTGATGCGCGGGGTCTCTGACCTGGGCGAAGCCCACCGAGATGCCTGAACCGTTCGCCCAAGCCGTGTGGCTCAACGGACCGCGCGGGGTTTGACTTGGGCGGCGGCGGCCTTGGCCAATTCGCGCGCGCGTTCTTCATCGGCATCCCAAGCCACCGCGACGCCCATGCGTCGCTTGACGAAGCTTTCGGGTTTGCCAAAGAGTCGGATGTCAACCTGGGGGTGGCTCAAGGCTTGTGCCACCCCATCGAACACCACCTCTTGGGCCTTAACGCCGCCGTAGATGACGGCCGAGGCCCCGGGGCTGCGCAAAGCTGTGTTCACCGGCAAGCCCAAAATGGCTCGGGCATGCAGTTCGAACTCGCTTTGGTGTTGGGTGGCCAGGGTGACAAGGCCGGTGTCGTGCGGGCGAGGACTCACCTCGCTGAACCACACTTGGTCCCCCTTGACGAACAGCTCAACCCCGAAAATGCCTTGGCCGCCGAGGTTGTCCGTCACCGCCTTGGCGATATCCCGAGCCTTGCCCAAGGCAGTGGGGCTCATGCGATGGGGTTGCCAGCTTTCGACATAGTCGCCATCCACCTGGACGTGGCCAATGGGTTCGCAAAAATGGGTCACAACTTGTCCGGCCTGATCACCGGTTCCTGCGGCGCGCACCGTCAACTGGGTGATTTCGTAATCGAAATCGATGAACCCTTCGACGATCACGCGCCCTTGGCTGACACGACCGGCAGCCATGGCGTAGTCCCACGCCTTGGCGACGTCGTCGGGGCCGTTGATCTTGCTTTGGCCCTTACCGGATGAGCTCATCAGCGGCTTGACCACGCAGGGGTAGCCAATTTGTTCGTTGATGGCCGCCTGTAACTCTGCCAGCGAATCGCAGAAGCGGTAGGGGCTGGTGGGCAGGCCCAAGGTTTCGGCGGCCAGGCGCCGGATCCCCTCGCGGTCCATGGTCAGGCGTGCCGCGCGGGCCGTGGGGATGACGCGCATCACTCCTTGCGCCTCCAGCTCTTCAAGCACCTGGGTGGCAATGGCCTCGATTTCGGGCACCACCAGATCGGGCTTTTCGCGCAGGATCAATTCGCGCAACTGCTCGGGATCATTCATGGCAATGGTGTGGCTGTGATGCGCCACCTGCTGCCCGGGGGCGTGGTCGTAGCGATCTACGGCAATGGTTTCGACGCCCAGGCGCTGCAGGGCGATCAGGACCTCTTTGCCAAGCTCGCCTGCGCCCAGCAGCATCACACGAACGGCAGAGGGGGACAAGGGGGTGCCCAGGTGGCAAGCGCGAACAGGGTGAGGCATGGCGTTTCCGTCAAGATCGAAAGAGGGCTCCATTTTCACGGATGATTGGAGCAAGATGCAGGCGTAGAACATCAGCAGGAGGACGATCATGAACAACGAAGCCAATGCCACTCCCGCGCCGCGCCGCATCGGCATCCTGGCGGCGATGCCGGAAGAGCTGCAAACCTTTCTGGACGAGATGCCGGATGAGCATCAGGTCGAGCTGGCCGGACGTACCTTCTGGGTTGGCCACTGGCATGGCCATGTGGTCATCGCCGTGCTGTCTGGGATCGGAAAAGTGGCAGCAGCGGTGACCACGTCCTTGTTGATCAATCGCTTTCATGCCGCCGAGATCTGGTTCACCGGAGTGGCCGGAGGGCTCGGATCCGAAGTGCGAGTGGGCGATGTCGTCGTGGCCGATGAATTGGTTCAGCATGACATGGATGCGCGGCCTTTGTTTCCTCGATACGAATTGCCCGGCAAAGGGGTGTCGATCCTGCGAGCCCACTCCGAGTTGTCCGATCTGGCGGTAGAGACCACGCAAGCGGTGTTGAGCACGGTGAGCCGTCATGGTCAAGCAGAAGCGGGAGCGTTGTCGCGCAAGGATCTGGATGATCTGGGGATCGGCCTGCCCAGCGTGCACCGCGGGCTGGTGGCCAGCGGCGACCAGTTCATCGGTTCGGTCCGGGCCAGTCAGGCCATTCGTGATGCCATTCCCGCCACCTTGGCGGTTGAAATGGAGGGAGCGGCGGTGGCGCAGGTTTGCCATGACTTCGGCGTGCCGTTCACGATCATTCGTTCGATTTCAGATCGCGCCGACGATGCCGCGCATGTGGATTTTCAGCGCTTCATTCGGGCTGTCGCCAGCCCGGTGTCGCATGCCGTGGTGGATGCGATGTTGCGACGCCGTTGAACCGATTCGGATGAGGTCAACCGGGTCAGAGCCCGAGCAGTTTGATCAGCAGGCCCGCAGCGGCACAGGCTGCGATCACGTGGATCACGTTGCGCTTGAATCGAAACAAGGCCACGGCCGCGGCAGCAGCAATCACGGCAGCGGCCCAGTCCGGCTGGGTCAGTCCCCTGTGGGGCCAGAGCACGTGATAGCCAAAGAAGATCGCGAGATTCAGGATCACACCGACGACCGCGGCGGTGATGGCGGTCAAGGGAGCTGTGAATGTCAGATCGTTGTGGGTGCGTTCGACCAAAGGGCCACCCAGAAGAATGAACACGAATGAGGGCAGAAACGTGAACCAGGTGACCACCGACGCCGCCGCGGCACCGGCCCAGCCGAGCGAATCGGGGCCGAACAAGGCATGGCTGTAGCCACCGACAAAACCCACGAAGGCCACCACCATGATCAGGGGGCCGGGCGTGGTTTCGCCCAGAGCCAGGCCATCCATCATTTGGGTGGCACTCAGCCAATGGTGATGATCGACTGCGCCTTGGTACACATAAGGCAGCACGGCATAGGCCCCACCAAAGGTCAGCAGCGCGGCTTTGGTGAAGAACCATCCCATTTGGGTCAGGGTATGTCGCCACCCCAGGAGCAGGCCAAGCAAGCCCAAGGGGACACTCCACAGCAGCACGCC
>JAGWLR010000092.1 GCA_028864885.1 Burkholderiales bacterium
GCGCTGGGCGCCGTGCTGACCGGTGCTGCCATTGCAGCCCAAGCGGCCACCATCATCGATTTTTCTACCTCTACTGTCAGCATGACTGGCATCGGTGCTGACAACTCAACTGGTACCGATCCCAGCTACGACAAGCTGTCGTTCACTGGCGTCAGCCGCACTGGTTTCGACGTGACCGCTCCTGTAGACGCTGACATCGGCGTCATCGAATTTGACACGGCTCGGAACTGCTCTGATGCTTCTACCTGCGGCATTGGAAATTACGTCACCCCACCCATCGACTTCACAGTCAACGGTGTGACCAAGCAGTTTGCTTATCCGTTCTTCTGGAACGCCACAGCCACCGCTGATGAGGTCACGTTCTCGCAGCCGGCCCCTCTGACCTTCGATTTGGCCGGTGGCGCCAAGTTGAATGTGTCGTTCTATACGCCCGCCAAGATGACCGACCTGACAGGCCCCACTCAGTTGCAGACTGCGTCGGCCCATTTCACTGTTACGCCTGCGGTGCCCGAGCCTGAAACTTATGCCCTGCTGTTGGCTGGCATGGGCGTGGTGGGGATGGCTCTGCGTCGTAAGCAACGCGCCTGACACTGACGCCTTTTCGACAGTCTCATCTAAGCCGCCCTTGAGGCGGCTTTTTTCTGTGACTTCGTCCTGCTTGTCTCTTGAGGGGCGCAGATAAACTGCACCTCCATGGCTGATGCGATTTCACCAGCCGCAAACCCTGAGGAGAATGGACTTGAATATCCTGCGCAATGTGAAGCGGGTGGCTGTCAGTTTGACTGCCGCGTTGTCGACCCACTTGGTGCTGGCAGAAGGCATGGAGCTCAGCAGCCCTGATGTCAAAGTCAACGAGCCGATCGCTGCTGCGCAGGTCTTCAATGGCTTTGGGTGTACTGGCCAGAACATTTCGCCGGCCTTGAATTGGAAGAATGCACCGGCCGGTACGAAAAGCTTCGCCGTGATGGTCCACGATCCAGATGCCCCTACGGGCGGAGCCGGATTCTGGCACTGGGTGGTGATCAACTTGCCAGCCAGCACCACCGGACTGCCGCGTGGCGCGGGCACAGCCGATGGCAAGGGGCTGCCCGCTGGCGCCAAGCAGATCACGACCGATTACGGCGTGCCCGGCTGGGGTGGACCGTGCCCTCCGCAAGGCAGTGAGCCGCACATGTACTACTTCACTGTGTACGCGCTGAAGGTGGACAAGCTGGATCTGCCCCCCAATGCCACCGCATCGTTGGCTGGTTTCATGATCAATGCCAACGCCTTGGACAAGGCTGTGATCACCGCGTTCTACAGCCGCTGATCCTCCGGAAGGACTAGTCCGACAGGTCGGACTTGTCGTGGATCAAAACCATGCGGGGGGTGGGTTTCCAGAATCGGTTCACATGAAGCCGCTTCCCCCGATCAAGGTTCAGCCTGCCTCACAGGCTCCTCGCGCAAATCCATCCTCGCCCGCACCTGATGCCACTCGGTGGCGAGCCGCGCGGCTGCTATGGGCACCTCATCGATTGGGTTTTTTTGCCGCCGCCTCGGTTATGGCTTTGGCGGGGCTTTGGTGGCTGCTTGAGTTGGCTGCGCGCCTGGTGCCTGCCATGGCGCTGCCTCATGCCACGGTGCCCACTTACACCCACGCCTTGATCATGAGCCTGGGCTTCCTGCCCCTGTTTTTTGTGGGCTTCCTGTTCACGGCCGGCCCCAAATGGCTGCAGATGCCAGAGGTATCGGCGCACGCCGTGCTGCGACCCGTGGCGGCGTGTGTGTCAGGCTGGTTCTTGCTGATTCTCGGAACCCACTTGAGTGCGGTGATGGCTGGGGCCGGTGTGGCGCTCGCGGCCATCGGGTGGTCAGTGTTGACGCATCGCTTTGTGGTAATGGTTTTGCGCAGCAAGGCGAGTGATCGTCTACATGCCAAGCTGATTGCAGTGGCCTGCGTGATCGGGGCTGGATTGATGGCTTTAGCTGCGCTCGGTTTGTGGCTGGGCCACCCCTCCTGGTTGCGCCTGTGCGCATATCTGGGGCTGTGGTGGTTCATTGTGCCGGTCTACACCACCGTTGCGCATCGCATGATCCCGTTCTTTACCGCTGCAGCCCTGCCGATTCTCGACAGTTGGCGGCCCTACTGGTTGCTGTGGACCTTGTTGGGGCTCGCATGGTGGCAGGGGGCTTGGGTTCTCCTGGATTTCTTGGATGGCTTGCAAAGCCCCGTTTGGATGGGATTGCGCGGGGCGGTGTCGGCGTTCGCAGCGGTGGGCGTGCTGGCCTTGGCTGTGCGATGGGGCTTGGTGCAGAGCCTGAAAATACGGCTGCTGGCGATGCTGCATCTCGGCTTCGTGTGGTTGGGCCTTGCCTACGCGCTGGATGCGGGCTCGCTCTGGATGCAAGCTTCGGGCCATCTTGGCGGGCTGGGGTTGGCGCCCCTGCACGCCTTGAGCATGGGCTTTCTCGGCAGCATTTTGTTGGCCATGGCCACACGAGTGAGCTGCGGGCACAGTGGTCGAGCGCTGACGGCGGACAATCTGGCCTGGGGCTTGTACGGTGTCTTGCAATTGGCCGTTCTGGCGCGCCTGGGCGCGGTGTTCTGGGCCGCCTATTCGTCTCAGGTATTGGTGATTGCAGCTCTGCTGTGGGTGGTCGCCACGGGGGGCTGGGCCTTGCGCTATGGTCGCTGGTTCGGCTTGCCTCGCGTGGATGGCAAGGCCGGTTGAGCTTCACCGCAGTTGGATCCGGATGCCACTGTGCATCAACTGGGTCAGCCAGGCGGGCGGCAGCGTCTGCGCTTGACGGCCCAGATGCTGAGGTGTGTCATCGGTCGGTCTGAAGCCCTGGATCACCCATTGCTCGACGCCCAACTGGCTCAAGCTTTCGGCCAGTCGTTGAAGGTCCTCGGCCGCGTGCAGATTGGGATGATAGGTGGTTCGAATTTCGTAGGCCTTGCCTGACCGCAGCACGCTCATCAAACTGCGCCACGCTGGATGGCCACTGCGAGGCACGTCGGTCACTCGTTCATAGTGGGCAAAGTCGGTTTTGATGTCGAGCCCGATCCAATCTAGATGGGGCACCAGCGCCTGCAGGCGATCAGGATAGATGCCGGCTGTGTGCAGGCCCACTTGAAAGCCGAGCGCCTTCACATCCTGGATGGCCTGATGCAGATAACTGTCGAGCGTGGGTTCGCCTCCGCTGAACACGACGCCATCGAGCAGACCTTGGCGATGATGGAGCTTGTCCAGCACGCCTGACCAGCTCCAGGATCCTGTCACTTCACGCGGTTGCAGGCCAGGGTTGTGGCAGTAATGACATCGCCACGGACAGCCCTGTACGAAGACCACGGCGGCCAGATGATCTGGCCAGTCCGTGGTGCTCAGGGGAACGAATCCACCAACATCGAGCATGGGGTCAGGCCGTTTCCAACACGGGTGAAGGTTGCGTGCGAACGGTCTGATCGGGCTGACCAGGCTCCTGGAAGTAGACCCGTTCAGCAAATTCACCTTTCTTGCCGGTGTTGAAGGACGAAACAGGGCGGTGATAGCCCATCACGCGTGTCCATACCTCGCAACGTTGGCGTTCGTGGTCTTGCAAAACGGGATGGCTGGATGCGGGCGTGCATAGCAGGTTCATGGTGTCTCCTTTGACGGTGGTGGGGATCAGTGCAAAGAGCTGGCTTGCTTGCGTGCCAGGGCCTCTTCGTCGCAATGGGGGCAGAACTCGTGTTCGCCAGCGATGTAGCCGTGCTTGGGGCAAATCGAGAAGGTGGGTGTGATCGTGATGTAGGGCAGGCGGAAGCGGCCCAATGCGCGACGGACCAGTTCTTTGCACGCTGTGGCAGACGACACGCGCTCGCCCAGATACAGGTGCAGCACCGTGCCTCCGGTGTACTTGCTTTGCAAGGCCTCCTGACGTTGCAGAGCTTCAAATGGATCGTCACAGAAGCCCACCGGCAGCTGAGAGGAGTTGGTGTAGTAGGGCATGTCCTTGGGGCCCGCCTGGAGGATGTCTGCGAAGCGTTTGCGATCCTCCTTGGCGAAGCGGTAGGTGGTGCCCTCAGCCGGCGTGGCCTCCAGGTTGTACAGGTGCCCTGTTTCCTCCTGAATGTCGGTGATGCGTGCGCGGATGTGATCCAGGAAGCGCAAGGCGAAGGCCTCGCCCCAAGGCGTGGTGATGTCCTCCAGATCGCCTGTGAAGTTGCGGATCATTTCATTGATGCCGTTCACGCCTAGCGTGGAGAAGTGATTGCGCAAGGTGCCCAGATAGCGCTTGGTGTACGGGAACAAGCCTGCATCCATGTGCTGTTGAATCACTTTGCGTTTGATCTCCAGGCTGTTTTTGCCCAATTCGATCAGCTCATCAGTACGGGCCAGCAAGGCGGCTTCGTCTCCTTGATACAGGTAGCCTAGGCGTGCGCAATTCAAGGTCACCACGCCCAGCGAGCCTGTCTGTTCGGCTGAGCCAAACAAGCCGTTGCCACGCTTGAGCAACTCACGCAAATCAAGCTGCAGGCGGCAACACATCGACCGAATCATGTTCGGCTGCAAGTCCGAGTTGAGGAAGTTCTGGAAGTAGGGCAGACCGTATTTGGCCGTCATCTCGAACAGACGCTCCGTGTTCGGATGGTCCCAATCGAAATCCTTCGTGATGTTGTACGTGGGGATCGGGAAGGTGAAGGCGCGCCCCTTCGCATCGCCCTCCATCATCACGTCGATGTAGGCTTGATTGATCCAGTCCATCTCGGCTTGCAGGTCGCCGTACGCAAAGGGCATTTCCTGTCCACCAATCACGGGTACCTGCTCTTTGAGGTCATCGGGGCAGACCCAATCAAATGTCAGGTTGGTGAAGGGGGTTTGCGTGCCCCAGCGCGAAGGCACGTTCAGGTTGTAAACAAGCTCTTGAATGCATTGGCGGACCTGTTCGTAGTCCAGGCCGTCCTTGCGGATATAGGGTGCCAGATAGGTGTCGAACGAGCTGAAGGCTTGGGCCCCAGCCCACTCGTTCTGCAGCGTGCCCAGAAAGTTGACGATCTGGCCGACCGCGCTCGACAAGTGCTTCGGTGGCCCTGCCTCAACCTTGCCCGGGACCCCATTGATGCCTTCATGCAGGAGGGTGCGCAGCGACCAGCCCGCGCAGTAGCCCGACAGCATGTCCAGATCGTGGATATGGATGTCGGCCTCGCGGTGCGCCTGTCCGATCTCCGACGGATACACGTGGGTCAACCAGTAGTTGGCGATGACCTTGCCGGACACGTTCAGGATCAGGCCCCCCAGCGAATAGCCCTGATTGGCGTTGGCATTGACGCGCCAGTCTTGCTGGGAGAGGTACTCGTTGACCGAGCGCTCCACATCGACGGCACAGGCCTTGTCCTGACGCAAGGCGCTGCGGCGTTCGCGATAGACGATGTAGGCGCGAGCTGTATTGAAATGCCCTGCGTCAATGAGGGTTCGCTCAACCAGATCCTGGATCTGTTCCACCGTGGGGACCCGTCGCTGCAACCGCAATTCAACTGCCTGAGCGAGTGCATCGGCTCGCATGCGATCGAATTCGCCAGTGGCTTGGCCGGCCTGTGCAATCGCCAAAGCGATCTTGTCGAGATGAAAGCTTGTGGTGGCGCCATTGCGCTTGATGACAGCCACCGGGGCCGCGTTGGGGGTGGGGTGCATTTCTGTCTCCTACTAGATATAGTGTTTTTCTTGTGTGAAAACACTAGATGTAGTGTTCAGAAATGCAATAACCCTACAGTTGATCCCCGTCAAAGGGCGAGCGGGTTGATCGGGTTTTGGCGTATCAGGGCACCAATCGCTTGAGCTGAATTTGCACGAGACTTGTAATCCATCTCAAAAGCAGCAAGCTCGCCGATGAACATGCCAGCACCGATCATGCGCTGGAAGTCATCGCGCAACGCGGCTAGTGCGGTGTCTTCCGGAATCAGTTTGAGCTGCCCGGCCAGGCATGCGTCGTAGTTGGCGTAGCTCGCGTTGTAGAAGATCTTCTTGTGCTTGACGACATCCGCGAGCAGAGCGCGATCGACCACTGCGGCCTGCCCATGTTCAATGTCGGCCAACATCGCCAAGTCGTACCAATGGCGTGACAGACGTTCGGCGCCTGTGCGGAACTCTTCGCGCTGACATTCGACATGCATCAACGTCGCATTCTCCCAGAAGGTACGTGCCGGCGACAGCACACTGACCGTCGGCTGCGGGAATTCGAGTTCAGCGACATGTTCCGCAATGTCGGGCCGCACCACATGCTTCTCATTCGGCTCGGTGATGTTGCGGCCACCGAACTCGATCAGGACGCTGTTACCGACGTAGTCTCCGGATTTCTCCAGCACGGTCGGGTAGTGCACCCGCAACTGCTCGCCGTCATCGCTGATTTCAAGACGGAATGCGTCGGCGCTGAACTCGGTGGCTAGCATCTTTTGGAAGTGCGGCGCCACGACACCGTGAGCATGGTCGCGCACGAAAGACTTGAGATCCTCGCTGAATTTCTTCAGCCGATTGCGCGAGATCCCTTCGGCAAATGGGTCGAAGGTTCCGTCCAGTCCTCGGTAGTCGAGGGTGATGTCCACGTCCTCGGAGAAGCGCGCGATGGCACCGAACACTTTGGAGAGCGAGGTGCCGCCCTTGAAGGCCATCGGAAGTCGCCCGGGCATGGTGAACAGGGTCTGCAGCACCCAGCAGACCCATACATCTTTTTCCAGTACGACAGGTGAGCGTGCAAGCTGCGGAGCCAGCGCCCGGTAAATTTGGGACTGCTCTTCTCGTTCGAGATGCAGGAAGGACTCAGGCATGAACGGCCATCCGCTCGTTTCGGAAGATGGCGTCGCTCATCCACGCAGGCATCGAGCTGGTGGCTGACTTCAGCACCTCGAACTCGCTTGATCCCAGCTTGCGCCGAATTTTCTCGACGAGGGCTGGTGTCACTTCCTTCTTGCCGAGATACCACATCGCGGCAAGCGCGAGCCCCGCAGGTCGGCCGGCTAGGGCCAGCTTGCGCTGACAGACGTGCTGCAGTCGGATCTCCATCTTGCCCACGCGGATGCGCTTCGACGGGCCAGATGTCACGAATACAGATTGGGTTGGAACCTGAGTGGTCAGTTCAAGCCGACGCGCCGCTTCGGCACCGTGAATCTGGACAACCGCCCCAGTGGTCTTGGCAACGGTCTCGGCCACTTTCAGCGGTTCAGGCATCACCTTGCCGACGAAACGGCTGACCTCAGGACGCACGAAGACGCCGCGCGTCACTCGCTCGATCGACCCTGCCTTGACGAGGCGCGACAGAGTCTGATCGACGGACGCACGCGTGCCGCACTCAAGGAATGCCGTTGGGGTGAAAGGCTCCCCAATCGGCATCGCCTCGATGCGCTCGCGAATCAGCTCGGCAGTCTTGGTCGTCGTGTTCATGTACGAAAATATATGCGAGTTTCTGACAAACTGCAAGTGCAACAGCTCGCTGGGGTGAGCGTGTGTTCCCTCCGGCAGCCAATACTGCAATCCAACCGCTTGATTCGTCCGCGCGTAACTCGTGGATATGTAAGGCTCAGAATTCGGGCCTTTGCGGACTTCGGGCCAGTTCCAGGGAGCGAGGTCGGAGCGAGGAATGGCCAAGAGAGAGTGAAATGTGGCCCGGAACGGGCTGAAAGGCTGACCGGCGAAGTCCGCAGGCTTCCGCAGGAACCCCCAAGAACACGCGGGAACCGGCGCGATCAGGCAAGAAAAAAACCCAACCGAGAACGGTTGGGGTTTCATTATTGGTGGCGGACGGTTGACCATGTGCTGACTGGCCTCCCGAGCTTATGAGCATTTCTGCGGACGTGAGCGGGTGCAATCAGGTTTTGCGCTTCAGCCGCTCGACTTCGGCGTGGAAGGCCGGGGTCAGGTCTGCGATCAGGGACTCGATGTCGCGCACCTGATGTTGAACCGTCAGCACTGCGATGCCTTGCGGCACGAGGTCGTAGATCACGAAGTGCTGCCGCGCCGGAACCATCAGAAACGGAACCGAGCGGTACTGCCGCAAGCGCCCCTTCTCCGGGTTGGCGGCAGCAATTCCCATTGCCGCGTACAGGTCGGCGAGATAGCGGTCGGCAACGTCATCGCCCCATTCCCGACGTGACCGCGTGTATATGCGGCGCAAATCTAGCGCCGCATTCCGGGTCAGCAGGAACGTGGCGGGCGATGGCACTTCATTGCCAGCCATCGGCTTCCTTGCGGTCGAGCACCGCCATGTCGGTCTTGAAGTCACCACTGGATGCGAAGACGCGGCCCGCCGCCAAGTCTCGATAACCGACGAGGATGGCGTCCTGCACAAACTGGCCGTCGCGCCGTTCCATGTCGCGGCGGATCAGGTCGCGCACGTATTCGCTGGGCGTTTCGTAAAGCCCCGCTTCGCCGACCATTCGATCCACGAATTCAGCCAAGGGTTGCGATAGGCGGGCGTTGATGCGTTCAGACATAGGGATCTCCCGGAGCGATCAGATAGCAGCATTGTCGCACCAATGGCTCCATTTGTCGCAACTATTGCGCACACGGAAGACGGGCACCAGTACTGGCACCTAATTTCGCTCATTTCGCCAAGTTCGTGCTGTTCCTCGATGCGATACCCCATCGCCCGGTAGCCCCGTTGCCGCTTATCCCACATCCGCAGCAAGACCGGATGACCGGTGTCCACGAAATCAATGATTCGCACATCGTTCTTGCTGGCGTGCTCCCGGTGTAGACGCCCAGCGTACTGTTGCAGCGTGCCCTTCCACGAGACGGGCATCGCAAGCACCAAGGTATCCAGCGGCGGGTGGTCGAAGCCCTCGCCGACCAGCTTGCCGGTGGACAGGAGAACGCGCGGTGCATCGGGCGGCAGCGCATCGAGGTCTGCCACCAGCGCCGCTCGCTGCTTCCTGGACATTCGACCATGCAACACGAAAGGCACCGGTTCCAGCCCATCGAGGGTCGCTTTGATCGCATCCAGGTGTTCCGTGCGTTCGGTCAGCACCAGTACCTTGCGTCCCTGCCCGACGGCACCACGCACCTCGGCGCCAATGGTTTCCGTTCTAACCTGGTCATTGACGAGATGCCGAAACACGTCCTGAATGCCTGCATCGGTGGGCAGGTCGATACGCGTGAAGCGTGAACGCGGCAGCACTTCCAGATCGTGAGGCGCACCAGCCGGCTTTGCAGCCGTGTATCGGATCGGCCCGCACTGCATGAAGATGATCGGCTGCTGCCCGTCGCGGCGGATCGGGGTCGCCGTCAGGCCCAACACGTACTTCGCCTTCGCCCGCTTGAGAATCGCGTCGAACGAGACAGCGCCGACGTGGTGGCATTCGTCGACGATTACGTGGCCGTAGTCCTCGACCAGCGGGTTCACCTCGCCTTGGCGGGATAAGGACTGCATCACGGCGATGTCGATCCTCCCAGTGGGTTTGGCCTTGCCGCCGCCGATGGTGCCGACCACGCCCCTGCCGACACCGAGGAACGCTTGCAGGCGTTCCTGCCACTGCTTGAGCAACTCTGTGCGATGCACCAGAACCAGGGTGTTGACGCCCCGACGCGCGATCAACGCGGCGGCTGTGACCGTCTTACCGAAGGCAGTCGGTGCGCACAGCACGCCAGCATCGTGGTGAAGCATTCCAGCGATGGCCGCCTCCTGATCGATGCGCAAATTGCCGACGAACGAAACATCCAGCGGCTGGCCGCCGAAGCGTTCGTCTCGCAGGTCAGATGTAATCCCGTTCTCTCGCAACAGGGACAGTGCAGCATCCTGGCAACCGCGCGGCAGGGCGATGTGTTGTGGGTAGCTCTCGGCACAGCCAATAACGCGCGGCTTGTCCCACACCGACATCCTCATCGCCTGTGCCTTGTAGAACTCGGGATTCTGGAACGCCGCCAGTCGGATCAGCCGGTTGGCCAGCGCCTGCGGCAGTTGGGACTTCTCGAAGTAGATCAGGTTGGCCAGGGTCACCGTCAACGAGCGGGGCATGGTCCCTGCCACCTTCTTCGACGCCGTGCCCCCGCTTTTCCACGGCGTGGCCAGATCTTCGTCATCGATGAAGGTGACGTCCAGCGGATGGACGCCACCCGTCGCCCGCAGGATGGTCGGCTCGATGTCGTGTGCGGCCATCGGCTGGATGGACGCCAGGAATGCCCATTGGTCCGGATAGGGGCGCAACTCGGCATCAACGAACACGCTGTAGCCCTTTTCCCTCGGCCCCTTCTGCAACGGCAAGGCGATCAGATTGCCGAATCCGCCCTTGGGCATCGTCCCGCCAATCGGCTTCATCGAAGTCAACCGCGAGAAAGTAGCAAGTGTCGTCCTCCAGAAGCGCGTACACCCCGACCGTGTGTCCACCGGCCAGATGGTCGTAAACCACGGCGTCGGACAGCGGGATCAGCAGGCGGTTGCTGCAGTCGCCACACTTGATACGCGGCTTCTCGCAGACACCGGCGCGCCACTCGTTGGCACAGGCCGGGGCGTAACCGGCCTTGCCTGTGGTTTTGCTCTCCCAGCGAATCGGATAGACATCGGTTCGGCCCCGAAAAAGGCGGCGGAACAGTGCGACCTTCTCGGCGGTGGACAGCCGGGAGGATTCTTGCTCCCGGGCCACCCAGGTGATCGGCTGCGATAACCGCCACTCGATGCCTTGCGCTTCGAGCAGCGCGATCAGGCGGGCGTTCTCGGCACGCAGCGCCGCCAACTCATCGGTCATGCCAAGGCGACATCTTGAGGGGCCACGTCGGCTGCGTCGCACCCATTCGCCAACGACGAATCCCGTCGGACGAACAGCGCATCGAGACTGCCGCACTGCGGCAACAACAGCCGCTTGTCCTTCAGGCAGAACGGCAGCACCCACAGCCGCAATCCAGCGGACTTCGGGAACCCGAACACAGGCAACGCTTCGCTGAATGCATCCGTTCTGGGATAGATCAGTACCACGTCGCCCCGGCCGTCGAGGTAGCTCTGACCGTAGGCGTGCAGTTGATAGAAGTCCCCCTGATCCAGCCCGTATTTGTACGCACCCGTGGCCTTTCTGCCATCGAGCAGCTTCGATTTCGTGTCCAGCGCCAAGCGGTTCGCGCCGGACGCCTGAACGAGCAGATCTGGCTTCAGGCGAAACCAGTCCTGCCCGCGATGCGTGACGAGCGAGAAGCTGCGCGCCTGCGTCTTGAGGGTGAACGGCTGCGCCAGTTGCCGTACCAGATGCTTGGCCACAAAGGCCTCGAACACCGCCTCCATCGGAAACAGCAGAGAAGGCGCGTGATGGTCTCCCACCCCTGTTGCGGCGATGACCGGGCAAACCAACTCCCACCGGGGTTGGCAGGCCACCAGCCATCCCCGCCGCCCCGGCGCGCCGGTCGGCATCAAGAAGCAGGTGGGCCCCGGCCTGTGGGTCAGCACCGTCGCGCGGCCCGGCGATACCCACTACCCCGTCCATCCCTGATCAAACCTGGAGACCATCACCATGAAACTGAACCCGTTCAGCAAGAAGTCCAACCCCTACCTCGACAAAGTCAAGGCTGAGCACGACGCGCTCAACCTGGAACTCACGCCCCTCAAGGCCGAATTGGCTGAGGCTGAAGCGGAGCACGCTGCGGCACGCGAGAAACAAAATTGTCTGCGTGATGCTGCTGGCTCGATGTCGATGAACACGCCACCGGCAGCCAAAGCCCACTGGCCCATCCTGTGCGAAGCCAATCAGCGGATGGAAAGGCTCAAGTCGAAGGTGTCCAACCTGGAGAGCCAACTGCGTCCGCTGCAGCAGGTCCTGGCCACACCCGAGCGCTTCGCAGTGGCCCGCAAACAACTTGACGATCTGATCGCGCAGCGCAAGACGCTCGCCGCTGAAGCGCAGACGGTTGATGGCCAACTGGGCAAGATCGCCAAGCGGCTGGCGGACCTCGACGCGCGCATTGCTGTCGAGGCGATGTCGGCATCTCGGGCGCTGCTGGATACCGAAGCGGAATTCGTGGTGCCTGAAACCTTGACCAAGCTGGAGGTGGAGTTGCGCATCACCCGCGCATCGCAGGTTGAACTTGAGCGCCAGCGTGAAGCCGTCCAGCCCCAGCTTGGCGGACTGCCCGATGCCGTGCGTGAAGCACGGAACAACTTCATCCACTGCCGTGCGGCGATGGCCGAAATCGAGCTGCACGAACAGTTGATGCCGGTCATGAACGCACTGGCTCGCGCCTCGGCGGCCCGGCGCCAGATCAACTACCACCACGACGAAAGTCGCTTCCCGGTTGAGATTCCACGCGATCTGATCGAAGCAGCCAGCGATGCACTGGCGGCAGAAATGCCAGCGCCCTGATCGTCACGCAACCGGTCCACAGGCGAATTGGGTCCTTCCTCGCCATAAAGCAATACGGGGGGCGCGAGCGCGCTGCTCCGCTACTGACAGAACCCAAAACAGGGTTACCAGTTACCACCCCGGTTACCGCCCGGCGCCGTGCCGGGTTACCACTCAAGGAGACTTTGATGAACCACACGACAGAACCCCAAGCCAGCGATGGCAATCGCCACGTGACCGTTGAATGCCTGCAGCACTACAACCCCGAAGTCGAGCAGCGCGTGCAAGGCTGGTTTGCCAGCGGCCAGCCGCTGGCCTGGATTCCCATCCTTAGCCAGGAGAACTTCCCGGACGTACCCCAACAACTCCTGGAGTTTGCCGACCACTACCAGGAGGCCATGCGCTGGCCTATCCACCGGATGGAAGAACTGCTGCAGTTGCCCAATGGCATCACCGGCTGGTTGATGCCTGCCACAGCCAGCGACACCGACGTGGCCTGCGGGGTGTGGAACGGCGAGGTCTACATCCTGGGCATCAAGGACCGGCGCACCGGCAAACCGCAGACGC
>JAGWLR010000171.1 GCA_028864885.1 Burkholderiales bacterium
GGCTCGACTCCCTGTCGATGACGCAGGCGACGCTGGAGTTCGAGCGCGTGTTTGGATTGAAGCTGCGCTTCCGCAGGTTGATGGAAGACCTGGACACCCTGAGCAAGCTGACTCAATTCCTGGACCAAGAACTCCCCGCAGATCAGTTCGCTCCGCCACCGCAGGCGGTCGCTCAGGTCGCCGCCCCGTCTACCGCCCAGCCGCTAGGCTTGGCGCAAGCGTCAGCAAGCCAGGTGTTTCTGGCCCAAACGCCACCACTGGCGCCCCCACTGGCCAGTGACTCTGCCGTTCACCAACTGATCCATCAGCAGATGCAGTTGATGGCGCAACAATTGGCCCTGCTGTCGGGGCAATCCGTGGTGCCCCCCGCCGTGGCGGTGAGCCCGGCTACCACCGAAACCAGAGCCCCCGCAGCAATGCCGCCTGTGGCTCGGGCAGCAGAAGACGCAAGCAGCAGCCAACCTGGTATCAAGGCCCTGGTTGAAAAGCCGTTTGGGGCTTCCGCACGCATCGTGCTGGAGAAAAATCAGAACTTCACCGCGGCCCAGCAAACCTGGATCGACGACTTCATCCAGCGTTACAACGCCCGGACACAGCGCTCCAAGACTTTCAGCCAGGACAATCGCAAGGTCATGTCCGACCCCCGTGTGGTCACGGGCTTCAACCCGCTGTGGAAGGATCTGGTCTACCCCATCGTGGCCAATCAATCCAAGGGCGCTCGCATCTGGGATCTGGACGGCAATGAGTACATTGACCTGCTGTCGTGCTTCGGTGCCAACCTGCTGGGCTATCAGCCCGACTTCGTCCTCAAAGCCATGCACGAGCAACTCGATGCCGGCATCGAGGTTGGTCCCCAGCATCCCCTCGCCGCAGAAGTCGCCAAACTGATCTCTGGCTTCACTGGCATGGAACGTGTGGCCTTCTGCAATACCGGCTCAGAGGCTGTGATGGGGGCGATGCGCATTGCCCGTACCGTGACCGGACGCAAGAAGATCGCCATCTTCAACAATTCCTACCACGGCATCTTCGACGAAGTGATCGTGCGCGGCACCAAGCAGCTCCGATCCTTGTCAGCGGCGCCGGGCATCCTGGCCAATGCGGTCGAAAACATCATCGTGCTGGATTGGGCTAGCGATGAATCGCTGAAGTATTTGCGTGAGCACGGCCATGAATTGGCCGCGATCATGACCGAGCCGATCCAGAACAAATACCCCACGATCCAGCCGCGTGAGTTCGTGAAGTCTTTGCGCGACATCGCCGATGGTGCAGGCTGCGCCTTGATCTTCGATGAAGTCGTGACCGGCTTCCGCGTTGCACCAGGCGGGGCACAAGAGTTCTATGGCGTTCGGTCCGACATTTCCACCTATGGCAAGGTCATCGGCGGAGGTTTACCCTTTGCTGCGATTGCTGGCAACAGCCATTGGCTGGATGCGCTCGACGGCGGCCACTGGCAGTATGGCGACGACTCTTATCCCGAAGCGGGTGTCACGTATTTTGCCGGCACCTTTGTGCGCCACCCCCTTGCTCTGGCTGCAGCCAAGGCAGCGCTGCAGTACATCAAGGACCGTGGCCCGGCCCTGTACGAAACCCTCAACGGCCGCACCCAGCGACTGATCGATCGCCTCAACGCCGCCTTTGCCGAGCGACATGCCCCGGTCAAAGCGGTGCATTGCGCCTCGTTGTGGCGTTTGTCGTGGGACGAGACCCAGAAGAACATCAGCCTGTTCTACTACCTCGCTCGCTACCATGGTCTGCACCTGTATGAGCAGTTCGGCCACTTTGTGACCGAAGCCATGGGCGAGGCCGAAATCAACCAGATTGCTGACGTGTTCATCCAGTGTCTGGATGAATTGATGGCGCTGGGTCTGATCACCCCTAAAGAAGGAACGCCACCGCCCGGCGGCGGAGGCTTGCCGGACGCACACGCACATCAGTCGGCATCTGCGAGCCAACCCGACAACGCTGCGCTGACGCCCGGGCAGACCGAGCGCTGGTTGGCCGCTGCGTTCGATGATGCCGCACGGTTGGCCTTGAACGAATCGTTTTGCGTGAGCCTTTCGGCTGATGTGAACATCGACGCGTTGAAAGCGGCTGTCGACGATGTCGTGGCCCGGCATGACGCCTTCCGCGTCGCCTTTGATCTGGATGAGCCACGTCAGGTGCTTCAGCCGCAGGCTCGCCTGAAGATCCAGGAGGTTGACCTTCGCAACCGTCAAGACGCTGATCAGGCCCTCGATGATTTCTGCACCGACGCAAGCCTGACCTCCTTCCCCCTGGACCAAGCTCCCTTGGCTGCGGCCAGTTTGCTGCATTTGGCCGATGGTCGCAAAGTGGTCCATGTGGTCGCCAGCCACCTGATTTTTGACGGGTGGGCGTCCAGCGTGTTCAACGCCGAATTGGCAGCGGCCTACCAGGCCCGCGCGAATGGATC
>JAGWLR010000012.1 GCA_028864885.1 Burkholderiales bacterium
CGCCGATCCGGGGGCAGCAGGGCGATGTACGCGTCCTCCAGTTGTCCTGAAGGCGTTCTCGCCAGCACTTGTGTGGTTTCGTCAAAGACCAGAACCTGTCCCGCGTCCATCGCCACGAGGTACTCAAAGCGCTGTGCCTCTTCCATATAGGCGGTCGCCACGATCACGGTCATACCGGGGCGTTCACGCCGCAAGGTTTCGACTAGCGTCCAGAACTGACGGCGCGACAGGGGGTCGACCCCGGTGGTCGGTTCATCCAGGATCAGTA
Organism: Burkholderiales bacterium; assembly: GCA_028864885.1. Classification (GTDB taxonomy): domain Bacteria; phylum Pseudomonadota; class Gammaproteobacteria; order Burkholderiales; family Burkholderiaceae_C; genus Aquabacterium. The sequence goes on from JAGWLR010000012.1 coordinate 269, forward strand.
GATCAGGGTCATGCACCAAAGAGCAGCACAAGCCGAGCTTCTGTTTCATCCCCCCCGACAGCTTGCCAGCGGGCCGATCTTTGAATGGGGCCAGGCCCGTTGCCGTGAGCAGACGGTCGATGCGCTGTGCGCGCTCCGCTGCACCCTGGCCGAACAGGCGTGCAAAGAAGTCGATGTTCTCGTAAACCGACAGCGTGGGGTAGAGGTTCTTGCCCAGTCCTTGAGGCATGAATGCAATGCGAGGAGACAAGGCATGTCGCTGTGAGGTGTCCGACATGTCTTGCCCCAGCACCTCTACTGTTCCGCTTTGAATCCGCTTGACCCCGGCGATGATCGACAGCAGCGTTGACTTGCCGACCCCATCGGGGCCAACTAGGCCAATCGTCTTGCCCGCGGGCAGGCTGAGCTGGACGTTGTCCAGTGCCAGCGCCGCCTGATAGCGATGGTTCAGTGCTTGGATGTGAACAGCAGCAGTCACAGTGCGGGCAGCTTGACGTCGAAAGTCTTGGGCCAGGCAGTTTGAGTGTCATGGCGCACATAGCCATTGCCGGTGAGGCCCGCCTTCACATACTGCGCATATTTGTTGGCAACTTCAGTCGGCACTTGCAGCTTCACGCGGTAAACCAGCTTGTCACGTTCTGTTGCGGTTTCCACGTATTTGGGGGTGAACTGGGCCTCCGCTGCCACGAAAGAGACACGGGCTGGAATGACGTATTGCGGAGCCGCGTCCAAGATGATCCGGGCGTCATCGCCAACCTTCAGTCGCCCCGCAATCGAGGTCGGCAGAAACACGGTCATGTACACGTTCGATGTGTCGAGCAAGGTGGCGACACGTCCGCCCGAAGGAATGACCGAGCCGGGCTCCACCACGCGGTATTCGATGCGGCCATTCACTGGCGCACGCAGGCTCATGTCGGCAATCGCCACATCCAGCCGTTTGATCTGCGCGGCGGCTTCTTGTTTGGCGGCGGTGGCCTCACCGATAGCAGCCTGAGCGACAGACACGCCGGCTTGCTCACCATCGCGCTGTGCCTCACGCCGCTCAACCTCGGCCGAAGACACCAAGGCATCCTGACGCAGCTTTTCGGTGTGGTTCAACTCCAATTGGGCCAGGCGGGCCTGTACCTTGCGTACCTGGGTTTCAGCTTGCGCCCGCGAGATGGCTTGCTGCGCGCGCTCCATGGCCGCGACCACGGCGGCACGTTGGGCTTCTTGCTCGGTGCTGTCTTGACGTGCAATCAGATCGCCTGCCTTGACGAGGTCACCTTCCTGGATCGGCAGCTCGACGATACGACCAGGGTATTTGGCGGCGATTTCAATGCGTTCGACTTCGAGCCGGCCATTGGCCCGGATCAATCCCGCGGGGGTGTCGTCTCGGTGGCTGTTGACCCAGATGGCCCATCCAGCGGCGGCGCCAACCGCCAAGGCCACGGCGGACCAGGCAAGTGATTTGGTGTTCATTCTCAGATCTTGGGGTAATGCAACAGTTGCGACCGGATGGCTTGCTCGATGGTATTGAGCAAGGCCTCCATTCGCTCGGGAGTAATCGCATCCCATTGCATTCGTTTCATCAGCATGGAGTCGGCCAGACGGATGTACAAAGCTTGATGAATCCCGAGAAAGGCGAGGGTCAATGTCACAGGGTCGTCATGAGCTCGGCCCAGGATCCGGCCGACCACATCGGTCAGAACGGCCTGTGCGGGCTCAATGACGCGTCGGTTCAAGCACTCGAATGCCTGTCCTTGTTCCGCTTGAGCCCGCAGAAAAAAATGCATCCAACTGGTGGGGATGTTTTCGGTCAGGATGGCTCGCGCCTGGTCCATCAGAAAAGCCACCACGAGATCGCTCAATACGGCAGGGTCATGGCTGCTGTGCGCTGCCAGTTGAAGGCGTTGCAGGTGTTCCGTTTGCCTGACTTCGATGAAGCTGGCCAGATAGTCAGCCGCCTGGGCATACAGATCTTCTTTCGAGCCAAAGTAATAAGGAATGGCCCCCAGGTTCATGTTGGCCTCTTGCGCCAGCATGCGTGTGGTGGCGCCATCGAAGCCATGCCTGCCAAACACCACCAACGCGGCGTGAAGCATTTTTTCGCGCGCCATGGCCCCTTTGGTCAGGTCGGCAGATTCATTGAGGGAAGCGGTCTGAGCATTCACGGTCGGTCTCGCGACGAACGATGACGCGGAGCATGCCGCCAGGCTGATATTTAGTCAATCGTATGAATTGACTTGCCGCAAACCTTGCTCAATCTTTGGGTCATGAATAAAGCATCGGATCCGAACGAACGCAGTTTCGACGCCACGACCGGGTCAGGCGCGGCCATCCGCTGAAACCCATGCCGATTCCAGAAGGCCTCCGACGCCTGCACGGCAATGAGGCCCAGTTGCGGGATGTGATGCTGCGTTGCACAGCACAGGGCTTGTGCTATCAACTTTGCCCGAAACGGTCTCCACAGGCTCGTGGAACTGCGATTCGTAAGCAAGTGTTTGCAGCCGAGTGACCACCTTGAGGTCGAGTGTTGTCAAAAGCCTAACGTGTGGGATTGCCATAAAGCGGGAATTACGCAATGCTCTCGCGAAGCATCCATTACCGATCCTATGTCAGGTCAGAACTCTGCCTTCTGCGCTCCTGCGCGCACCTCGTTGTTTCGTCATATCAGTTCACTCCGTGCATCCGTTCTGACCGGTGCGCTGGCAGCCGCATCGAGTATGCCCGCGCATGCAGCGCTCGATGCCAATGTGCAAATTGTTGACAGCGGCAATCTGGTATCTGGCCTGTATGGGCAAATCATCAGCAACGTGAGTGCGGCGCTGAGTGATTGGGGGCGTCATTTGGTTGGTAGCGCCAAAATCGATGTCGAATTCAATGTCACAGACACGTTGGCGACAGCGGCAGCGTCTTCACGAGCCAGCGCCTACATCGGCGATCAAGGCGGCATCCACGTTTATGGCGCCGGCATGGCCTACAAGGTCGATACCGGCGTTGACGTCAACGGGGCGACGCCCGACATCGAGATCCTCTGCAATCCCAATTACCTGCGCAACGAACTGTGGTTCGATCCCGATCCCACCCTGAGACAACTCGGCGTTCCCACTGACAAGACCGACGCGATGTCCGTCTTCATTCATGAGGTGGGCCATGCCCTGGCTTTCAATGGCTGGGGAAGCAGTGTGGACGGCAGCCTGCCTGGCAACTACGCCTCAACCTGGGATATCAACACTGTATTCAAAGGCGGTGAGTTGTTCTTTGTTGGCTCTAACGCCGTGAAACTGTATGGCTCGGATGTGCCTGTTACGATTGGCAGCAATTACCACATCGGCAACGCCTCAGGAGTCCGGAGCGATCTGCTCAGCGACGTGATGAACGGGGTATCGTTTGTGCGAGGCTCTCGCTACGACATTTCATCGCTGGATCTGGCCATGGCGAAGGACATGGGTGTCTCTGTGCTGGCTGTGCCTGAACCGGCTACCCTGTGGTTGACGGTAGCCGGCTTGGTGGCCATTGGAGTGGTGACGCGGCGGCGTCAGGTCACTCTTCCTGCATGACCACTCGGCTGTCGATCTGGGTGTTGTCTTCCTGACATTCAGCTGTCAGATCGATGTCGGTGTTTTCCAAGCGCACCGTGTTCTTGTCGATCATGTAGTAGCGGTAGGAATCAGGCTTGCCACTGCTGCCAGGTGACTGCATGAACAAGGTGCGGTCTTGTGCCCACCACAGCCCCTTGACTTCACCTACCTTGTGGGTGTGCTGAGGGTCGGCGTAGTAGGTGATGACGAATTTGCCATCGGGCATCCGGGTGACGGTGTGAGACTGGTATTTGCAGGTCTGGCTGGGTTCACGCTGGCCTTCCCAAACGCCAACCAAACGGTTGTCGATCGGGGTGTCGCTTGATGCCCAGGCGGCCATTGAGGCCCCCATCAACGCCATCCATCCCACTGTTTTCACGAAGCGCATTTTCCTTGACCAATCCTTCCCGCGGCTGAGATGAACCCAGCCTGATTAAGCGTAGATAATTCACGACAGCTTAAGGAATAGTCCGGGATGACGTCAATGTGGCGACTCCCTAGCCGTGGTAACCGACTGTTAATGCGGGGCCACAGAAAGCCAGAAAGGCACCGTGGCCATGCCCAGCAGAGTGGACACCGTGATCAGCCCTGCCACGAAGGGGCCGTGCCCCCCCAAGCGTACAGCCAGAACGTAGGCGCTCGACGCGGTGGGGAGCGATGCAAACGCCAGCAGAATCATTTTTTGCTGGGATGGCAGACCCAACACAATGCCCAGGCCGATGGCCAGCGCGGGTAGCACCGCGTGCCGGATGGCCAACAAGGTGGTCGCCAGGTAAGGGGCGGTGGCCAGTCCGCCCAGCCGCAGGCCGGCCCCCACTGCCAGCAGGCCCATGGGCAGTGCCGCCTGGCCGATGCGCCCAACGGTGCCCGTCAGCCACTCAGGCAGGGGGATGCCGCTGATCTGTATGAACAGGCCGGATAGGGTGCTCAAGATCAAGGGATTGCGGATCATCTCTTTCCAGCTGTCCTGCCCCCCATGGCGGGCCAGGAACCACACTGCGCCTGCATTGCACAGGGGCACGCACAGTGCGATCAAGATCGCAATCCAGGCCACGCCCGAAGCGCCAGCCAAGCGTTGCGCCAAAGCCAGGGCGATGTACGAGTTGAATCGAAACGCGATTTGTGCGCCGCTGGCCAACATGCGTGTGTTCACGCCTGGCCACCAATGCAGGGTGTACACAAGACCAATGCCGGTTCCGACCACCAGGACACCTCCCAGGGCCAAATGTGCGGCATCGCCGGGGCGCAGGGGGCTTTTGACAATCGATGCGAACAGCAGGGCCGGAAACAGCAGGTGATAAACCAGCCGCTCGACCACCTCCCACACCGGACGCTGGAACGTGGTGTAGCGGCACAGGACAAATCCGCAGACGATCAGCAGAAAGTCAGGTAACAGAAGCAGGGGGTCGATCATGTTCGACAGGTTACCCTTGAGTGGGATGTGGAAGTCCGCAATCAGCACGTGTCAGCCGAGCGCGGTCGACGTGCGTTGTGGGTCTATCTGATTCAATCGTCTGCAGCTGATTTTTGTACGCTATCTGGGCGAGGGTGCCGGGCTGGCGAGAGGAAATGTGAGTGACCACGACGGGACCCTGTGTTGATCCGCATCTGGATGCATTTCTGGATGCCCTTTGGCTAGAGGATGGGCTCAGTGCCAACACGCTGGCAGCGTATCGCCGCGACTTGTGCGGTTTGATTCAGTGGCTGCTTGCGCAGGCAGGTGGGCGATCCCTGGTGGCTGCCGGTGAATCTGATCTCCAAGGCTATATGGTGCATCGGCACGGACAATCTCAACCGTCTTCCGTGGGGCGACGCCTGAGTGTTTTCAGGCGCTTTTATCGTTGGGCTATCCGCGAAAACCTGGTGACCAGCGACCCGACCGTCAGAATGGATGCGCCTCGGCAACGCCAGCGCTTGCCGCACACCCTGACCGAGGCCCAAGTGGAAGCCTTGCTGGATGCGCCGGATGTCGATGAGCCCATTGGTTTGCGTGACCGCGCCATGCTGGAGTTGATGTACGCCAGCGGCTTGCGGGTCAGTGAGTTGGTGCAGCTGAAATCGGTCTATGTCAGCCTGAGCGATGGCGTGTTGCGCACCACTGGCAAAGGCAGCAAAGAGCGTCTGGTGCCTTTTGGAGCCCAAGCCAGCGAATGGATGGAGCGTTACACGCAGTATGCTCGTGGCGACATCCTGGATGGCCAACACAGCGATGCCCTGTTCGTCACTGCGCGAGGAGGGCCCATGACGCGTCAGATGTTCTGGAAGCTGATCAAAAAATACGCCATGAAAGCGGGCATCACGCAGCCGCTGTCACCCCATACCCTGCGGCATGCCTTTGCGACGCATTTGCTCAATCACGGAGCAGATCTGCGGGTGGTGCAGATGCTGCTGGGACACTCGGATATTTCGACGACCCAGGTCTACACCCATGTCGCCCGCGAGCGCTTGCGGCAATTGCATGAGCGCCATCATCCGCGCGCCTGATTTGGCTCAGTCACTTCCCAGCAAAAAGGCCATTTCATCCGGGGTAAAGCCGGCCGCCAGCCGCGCCGCTTCGTTGAAGGGGGGCTTGAGTCGGGGGGCTTCGTATTGTTTGACGAGAGTCGGGTAGAGCGTGGTGGCGTCCAGTCCACGCTCCAGGCAAAGGTGATGAAACCACCGGTTGCCGATGGTGACGTGCCCCACCTCGTCGCGCAGAATGATGTCCAGAATCTCTACGGCCTTCAGATCGCCTGCGCGCGTCAACTTCTGTTGAATCAACGGCGTGGCATCCAGTCCTCGGGCCTCTAAGGTGCGTGGCACCAGGGCCATGCGCGCCACGATGTCATCCTGTGTTTTTTCGCACATTGACCACAAACCGTTGTGGGCATCGAAGTCGCCGTAGTCATACCCCAGGCTTTGAAGATGCCCCCGCAGCAAATTGAAGTGCAGGGCTTCTTCGTGTGCAACGCGAGTCCAATCCCAGTAAAAGCCCTCAGGCATGCCGGCAAATCGCCAAACGGCGTCCAGCGCCAGATTGATCGCGTTGAACTCGATGTGACAGATGGCGTGCAGCAAGGCCGCGCGGCCTTCCAGTGTGAACGGCGAGCGCGTTGGTACTTGCTTGGCTTCGACCAGCAGCGGGCGGGTAGGGCGCCCGGGTAAGGCGGCCTTCTGCTCTGGCGTGAGGCCAATCGACACATCAGGCACGACGGTCCAGCCTTGCTGATGACCAGTTGGCATCTGCAAGGCGGCCTGTGCTTTTCTGGCGGGGTCTGGCTCCAGGAGGATGTCCAAGGCCCGCGATCGCAAGTTCAAATCGGCCTCCATCGCAGATCCGCCTGGATTACTCAGCCCAGTTGATGGTGCCGGTGTACCAGGTGGCCAGAATCAGGGCGCCGAACGCGAGGCGGTACCAGGCGAAGGGGATGAAGTTGTGGCTCGACACGTAGCGGATCAGCCAGCGCACACAGACCCAGGCCGACAGGAAGGAGAACACCAGCCCGACGCCGAACAAGGGCAGATCAGCCATCGACAGGTATTCGCGGGCCTTGTAGAGGCTGTACACACCCGCACCGATCAGCGTGGGGATGGCGAGAAAGAAACTGAACTCGGTGGCGGCCTGACGAGACAGGCCGAGGAACATCGCACCAATGATGGTGGCGCCAGAACGGCTGGTGCCAGGGATCAGCGCGAGACATTGCATCAGCCCCACCTTCAGCGCATCCATCACGGTCATGTCGTCCACGGATTCCACGCGGTAGCGCTGCGTGCGTTGGGCGAGTTTTTCAGCCCACAGAATCACCAAGCCCCCGAGGATGAACGTGGTGGCCACCACGACCGGGGTAAACAGATGGGCCTTGATCACTTTGCCAAAGGCCAGACCAAAGACCACGGCGGGCAAAAAGGCGACGATGACGTTCAAGGTAAACCGCCGCGCTTCGGGCTTGGTGGTCAAACCACTGACGGTGTCCTTCAGTCGCTGCATGTAGACCAGGATCACGGCCAGAATCGCCCCGGTCTGAATCGCGATGTCGAACACCTTGGCCTTGTCGTCGCCGACATGACGCGCGAAATCCATCAATGAACCGGCCAGGATCAGGTGCCCCGTGCTGGAGATCGGCAGAAACTCGGTCAAGCCCTCGACGATGCCCATCAGGGCCGATTTGATAAATAGCACAAGGTCCACGTTCAGATCCAGATTCAGTTCGGAAGGACGCATCTTAGGCCAGCTTTGAGCAGGGACAATCCGGCGAGCGCCCCCTCAGCCAAAGGGGCCTGTCTACACTGGCGTTCATGTCTGAAATTCAACGTGATTCCTACCGTGCGCAGCCAGGAGGCTGGCGTAACCGCCTGGTCAGCTTGCATGAGCAGTTGCAGCAGCAAGCTGGCATCGGATTGGGGACACCCTGGCAGGGGGATCCGGTGCCGGCGCCCAGCTGGGTGGCCTACAACGCGAGTTTGGCTCGTGAGCTGGGGTGGCCAGCTGACTGGCGTCAGCTTCAGCATGAGGGCGTGTCCGCGCTGGATGTGTGGTCGGGCAACGCCGTTTGGCCAGGCATGAAGCCCATCGCCACGGTCTACAGTGGGCATCAGTTCGGCGTATGGGCTGGCCAGTTGGGCGACGGTCGCGCCTTGCTGCTGGGCGAAATGGACACGGCGGCCGGGCTGCAGGAGTTTCAGCTTAAAGGGGCGGGGCGCACACCTTACTCACGTATGGGGGATGGCCGGGCGGTGCTGCGTTCGTCGATTCGAGAGTATTTGTGCAGCGAAGCCATGCATGGTCTGGGGATCCCGACCACCCGAGCGCTGACGCTGACCGCATCGCCATTGCCGGTTCGCCGAGAGGTAATGGAAACTGCTGCGGTGGTCACGCGCGTGGCCCCCAGCTTTCTGCGCTTTGGCCATTTTGAACATTTCGCCTACTGCGGCGAGGCAGGAGCCACGCAGGCCTTGCAAGCCTTGGTCGACTTTGTGGTCGAGCATCATTACCCTGAGCTCAAGGACGAAGCGGATCGTCCGATGGCGTTGCTGCGAACCGTGATCGAACGCACCGCAGAGCTGATCGCTGCCTGGCAATCCGTCGGTTTTTGTCATGGCGTGATGAACACAGACAACATGTCCATCTTGGGGCTGACCATTGATTACGGCCCCTTTGGCTTTCTGGATGGCTTCGACCCCGAGCACATCTGCAATCATTCTGATTCGAACGGGCGCTACAGCTGGAACAACCAGCCTCAGGTTGCTTACTGGAACCTGCGCGCACTGGCCAATGCCCTAGTGCCCTTGATGCCGGAGGTTAAACGCGACCCGGCGCCGGTGCTGGAGGCATTGCAGCAGTTTGAAACCGCCTTCCCGCGAGCGATGACTGCACGCTGGCGGACCAAGCTAGGCTTGCTCACTGAAGAGGTTGACGACGGGCGATTGGCCATTGATCTGCTGCGGTTGATGGCTCAACACCGCGTGGATTTCACCATTGCCTTCAGGCGCTTGTGTGAGTTTCGATCGGATGTGGCAGCGGCCGACCCCTTGAACGCGCCGATCCGAGATTTGTTCCTGGACCGAGACGCCTTCGACCAGTGGGCTGGCCGTTATGCCCAGCGCCTGCATCGCGAGGGCAGTGTGGATGCCGAGCGCTGCGACCGCATGCAGGCTGTCAACCCCCTTTACGTTCTGCGCAACCACATGGCTGAAACCGCCATTCGGCGCGCGCAATCGGGCGATTTCTCCGAAGTCAGGCGGCTGGAGGCACTGCTTCAGCAGCCCTGCCAAGCGCAGCCGGGGGCTGAGGCCGACGCCGGTTTTCCGCCCACATGGGCCCAATCGATCGAGGTATCTTGTTCATCATGAGCGACTATCCCGTCAAAAAGACCGATGCCCAGTGGCGCGAACAATTGTCTGACATCGACTATCGGGTGACCCGACAAGCGGCCACCGAGCACCCCTTCACAGGTCGTTATTGGGACCATTTTGAAGACGGCGCCTACCGCTGCGTTTGTTGCGGGGTCAAGTTATTTGACTCCAGCACCAAATTCGATGCCGGTTGTGGTTGGCCCAGCTATTGGGAGCCTGCGCAAGAAGGCGTCATCGAGCGTTTGCGTGACACCAGCCACGGCATGATCCGGGTGGAGGTGCGTTGCCAAAACTGTGGCGCCCATCTCGGACATGTCTTCGAGGATGGCCCCCTGCCCACGGGGGAGCGCTATTGCATCAACTCGGCCGCGCTAGACTTCACGCCACGCAAAACATAAGCCGCGGCCGTCATGAAATTTCTTTTCGATCTCTTGCCCATTTTTCTGTTTTTCATCAGCTACAAATGGGGCGAGGGGCACAAGGCGGCAGTGGCCGCCTGGATGACCCAGCATCTGGGCTTCATGGTGTCCGGGGGCGTGGTAGGGCTCACCGAAGCGCCGGTGTTGCTGGCCACGGTGGTGGTCATTGCCGGCACGCTGGGGCAGATCATCACGCTCAAAGCCTTGCACAAGCCCGTCGACAAGATGCTGTGGGCCGGACTCGTCGTCGTGGTCGTGCTGGGGGGCTTGACCCTTTGGTTCCACAGCGAAACCTTCATCAAATGGAAGCCCACGATCATCTACTGGTTGATGGGCGGCGGCTTGCTGATTGGCGAAGTCTTCATGAAGCGCGACGTGCTCAGCCAGATGATGGGGGGGCAGATCGAGGCCCCCGAGGCTGTCTGGCGCCGCCTGACCTGGGCATGGGTGCTGTTCTTCGTGGGCATGGGGTTCCTGAACCTTTACGTGGCATTTCACTATTCAACCGACACTTGGGTGACGTTCAAAATGTGGGGCACCATGGGATTGCTCCTCGTGTTTACCCTGATCCAGGGCGTTTACCTGAGTCGGCACATGCACCCGGTTTCTGACGGGCAGTCCTGATATTTTTCTGAATTGCACACCATGGCACCCACCTTTGGCATCACTGCCCAACAGATCGAAGCGACGTTGCAGGCGGCCTTGCAGCCCGATTCCGTTGCCGTCGTGGACGACAGCCACCTCCACGCCGGACATGAGGGCGCCAAATCAGGCAAGCACTTCAGTGTGACGATTCGGGCGAAATGTTTCGCCGGACTGTCACACGTTCAGCGACATCGGCTTGTGTATGATGCTCTGCGCGATTTGATTCCCCAGGGAATTCACGCTCTGGCCATCAAAGCTGAGCCAATCTGACATATTTACTAGAAAGATTTTTTCCCCATCATGAAGATCTCTCGTATCGCCCAGGCTGCCGTGCTGGCTGCTTCGCTGTCGCTGGCTGCCCCCTTGGTGCTGGCCCAAAACGTTGCCGTGGTGAACGGCAAAGGTGTGCCCAAGGCCCGCGTGGACGCCATGGTCGACCAGATCCTCAAACAAAACAAGGGTCAGGGGCAGCCGATGGAAAAATCCCCTGAGCTGGAACAAAAGGTGAAGGACGAAGTGGTTTTGCGTGAGATTTTTGTGCAGGAGGCTGAAAAGCGCGGCCTGCAAACCTCCGCGGACTACAAAACCCAGATGGAATTTGCTCGCCAGTCCATCTTGATCCGTGCTCTGTTCGCTGATTTTGAGAAAAAGCATCCGATCACCGAAGCGATGGCGCGTGCCGAGTACGACAAGATCAAGGCCGGCAAGGGCGGTGACAAGGAATACCGTGCCCGCCACATTCTGGTCGAATCCGAAGACCAGGCCAAGGATCTGATTGCCCAGCTGAACAAGGGCGCCAAGTTTGAAGATCTGGCCAAGAAGTACTCGAAGGATCCGGGTTCTGCTCAAAACGGTGGCGATCTGGATTGGGCCAGCCCTGACAACTACGTGCCTGAGTTCTCCAAGGCGATGATGCAGTTGGAAAAGGGTAAGTACACCCAAGAGCCTGTCAAATCGCAATTCGGCTATCACATCATTGAGCTGGAAGATGAGCGCAATGTGCAGTTCCCTGCCTTTGAGGATGTGAAGGCTCAGATCACGCAACATTTGCAGCAAGAGCAGTTGCAAAAATTCCGTGACGACCTGAAGAAGCAGGCCAAGACCGACTACAAGTTCAGTGGCGGTAACTGATCTCTGATCAACTCGATCCGTCGGTCAACAAAGCGGCATTGCCTCCGGCAGCTGCAGTGTTGATCGACACCACCTGCTCGTTGATGAAGCGCAGCAGGTAGTGCGGGCCCCCTGCTTTGGGGCCCGTTCCACTCCAGCCGCTGCCGCCAAAGGGTTGCACCCCGACGACTGCTCCGGTCATGCCTCGGTTGATATAAACATTGCCGGCCCGCGATTGCCACGACACCTCGGTGGCCCGCGAATCCATGCGGGTGTGCAGACCGAAAGTCAAACCAAACCCACTCGCATTGATCTGCGCCATCAAAGACGACAGGTCTGGTGCTGCGGTTCCTGGCCCCCAGCGAACCACATGCAGGATCGGACCGAAGTGTTCCGCTCGCAATTGCTCGACGCGATCGAGCGCATAGGCCGTCGGGGCGACAAAAGGCAAAGCAATGTCAGTGGGGACCTCTGTTTGAGCGATCAGGCGCACACCGCTGCCGGGCTCGGCAGCCATCACCGCAAGTTCTTGCACGTGCTCCTGAAGGCGTCGCTGCGCCAAGGCATCGATCACGGGCCCGACATCACACGGCCACTGCTCTGGGTTCGAGACTTGTAGTGTGCCCATGGCTCCCACCAGCAGCCGTTCGAGGGCATCGGCGACGGCGATGTGAACACACAGCAGCCTCAATGCCGAGCATCGCTGTCCGGCGCTGCCAAAGGCACTCAACAGCACCGAATCGATGACCTGTTCGGGCAGTGCTGTGCTGTCGACCACCATGGCATTGATCCCGCCGGTTTCGGCAATCAGGGGCACGATGGGACGGTCTGCCGAGGCAAGTTGACGCTGGATGCGCTTGGCAGTCGCCACCGAACCGGTGAAGGCCACCCCTTGGCAGTGCGGGCTGTCGATCAAAGCTGCCCCTACCTCAGGCCCCGATCCGATCATGCATTGCAGGGCCGATGTGGGAACGCCTTGACTGTGCAGCAAGCTAACCAATCGGTGCGCGATCAGAGGCGTGGCGTCGGCAGGTTTGGCAGCGACCGCATTGCCTGCCACCAAGGCTGCCATCACCTGCCCCCCAAAAATGGCGAGCGGAAAATTCCAGGGCGCGATGCAAACGAACACCCCTCTGCCCCGAGTTCTCCATTCGTTGCGCTCGCCGGTGGGGCCGGGCAGTGGATGCGGCACCAGACTGAGCCTGGCTTGCTGGGCGTAATACCGAGCATAGTCAATCGTTTCGCGAACCTCGGCCATCGCATCCGCAGCGGTTTTGCGCGCCTCACGCATCAAATCGGCTGTCCAGGACGCCATGTTGCCTTCCAGCTCCAGCGCCACTCGCTCCAGGATCTCGCAGCGTTGAGCCAAGGGAGTCTGTTCCCACGCGGGCCAGCCTTCATGCAACTGCTGCATGGCCTGTTGCACTTGCTCGCGCGTGCACGCGGTGGCGTCTTGCGGCGGCGGGAAATCGGCCAGCTCCTGCCACGCTTGATCGACCAGATCGCGGTGTGAAGAGGTGCTGAAATCGAGTCCTGCCGAATTGGGGCGGTCGTCGCCATAGATCCAACGCGGCGGCGGTATGGCGTGTTCGCCAGCTTGCTCATGTTGATGGGCCATGTGTGAGGGCGACATCAGCAGCGTATCGACAGGAATCCTGGGGTCGGCGAGTTGGTGCACGAACGAAGCGTTGGCGCCATTTTCAAGCAGGCGCCTGACCAGGTAGGCCAACAGATCCCGATGTTGTCCCACCGGGGCGTATACCCGCAATGATGGGGCCTGGGCTTCGGTCCGCCTCATGGCTTGGTAGACGCGCTCACCCATGCCATGCAGGCGCTGGAACTCAAAGGCCTCAGGTGGCACTTGTGCCTGCTCACTCAAGTGCAGCACCGCAGCAATGGTGGCCGCATTGTGGGTGGCAAATTGGGGAAAGATGCTGTGCGTGTGTTCGAACAGCAGCCGCGCGCAGCTCAGGTAAGACAGGTCCGTGTGGGCTTTGCGGGTGAAAACCGGGTAACCGTCCAAGCCCAACTCTTGGGCCCGTTTGATTTCGGCATCCCAGTAGGCGCCTTTGACGAGACGAATCGTCATCTTGCGGCCGTAACGATTCGATAGTGCCAGAACCTCATGGATCATCGGGCGCGCACGGAACTGGTAGGCCTGAATGGCCAATCCCAGTCCGTCCCATGAGCGGCCCCAATTGACCGCATCCAGATGGCTGGCCACGCTGTGCAGCACAGCCAATTGCAACTCCAGTCGATGGGATTCTTCGGCATCCAGCGTCAGAAGCACATTCTGCTCGGCAGCTTGTTGAATCAGCGGCATCAAACGGGGCATGAGCTCCACAACGACCTGTCGATGTCGCTGGGCCTCAAAACGCGGATGCAAGGCGGAGAGCTTGATTGACAGGCCAGGGCGTTGCGAGAGCGCAGGATGCGCCAGGGTGTCCCAGGCGGTGGTTCCGATGGCCTGGAGCGCATCCCGGTACGCAGCCAGGTAGCGATCGGCGTCCTCCCAGGTGCGAGCCCCTTCTCCCAGCATGTCGAAACTCCAGGAGGTGCGGGCGGGCAGTTGAGCATCACGCGACGTTTGCTTCAATGCCTGGTCAAGGGCTGATTCGATGGTCTGCCCCAGTACAAACTGCTGTCCCAGCAACTGCAGGGCCTGCAACGTGGCGTTGACGACGGTTTTCTGGCTGAGTCGCTGCAAGATCCCGGCATCGCCCGCCTGCATCACGTTGCTGGCCAGATGCAGCAAGCGCGCGCTCAGTCCTTCCATCCAGGGGTGAGTGGGGGCAGACGAATGGGCTGCGTGGTGGGCAAAGTCAGCCTGCTGAAGTTGGTCTGACAATAGCAGCGTCATCGTGTCTTGGTCGGGAACACGCAACAGCGCTTCGGCCAGACGCATCAGGGCCAAGCCTTCTTGGCTGGAGAGGGGAAATGCTTGAAGCAAAGACTCCAAGGCCCAGAACGCCGCAGGCTCTTGCCTGACCGATTGCACCCAGGGTGCGCAACGGGTCTTGATCAGCGGCCAGTCGGCTTCATGAATGCCTTCGTCGGCAAGCTGCCTGACTACATCGGCTTCATCTGCCCAGGGGAAGGGCAGGCGGTCGGTGTCTTCAATCTGGTGGACTTCAGGGTGTGGGGCATTCACGGCTGACTCCAGTCTGAGACTGAGGAAAGCCTAGCGCGTTGACTCCACGGCGTCCAGCGAATTTGAAGGGGTGCCGCGTGATTTGCCCATCAACTGTGGACGCTGCCGCGCCTCAACGCTTCTTAAACACCAGATCCCACACGCCATGCCCGAGGCGCAGACCTCGATTTTCAAACTTCGTCAGGGGCCGGTAGGCCGGTTTTTCGGCAAAGCCCGATGCGGTATTGGTCAAATGCGGGTCTTGGCCCAACACCTCCAGCATCTGCTGGGCATAGGGTTCCCAGTCGGTGGCGCAATGGATGTAGCCGCCAGGGGCCAGCTTTTCGACCAGCTTGGCCACAAACGGAGCCTGAATCAGTCGGCGCTTGTGATGGCGCTTCTTGTGCCACGGGTCAGGAAAGAAGATGTGAACCCCCGCCAGCGATTGGGGGGCGATCATGTGGTCTAACACCTCGACCGCATCGTGCTGGACGATGCGCAGGTTGCCCAAGCCCATTTCGCCGATGTGCTTGAGCAGGGCACCCACGCCGGGTTCATGCACCTCGCAGCCAATGAAGTTGATGTCGGGTAGGGCTTGCGCAATTTTGGCCGTGGCGTCGCCCATGCCGAAGCCAATCTCCAGTACCACGGGGGCCGGGCGATCAAAAGCGGCCGCGGGGTCGAGCAGGGCCTTTTGGAAGGGAATGCAAAACTTGGGGCCGAGGTCTGCGAGCGCCTTGGCCTGGCCCTCGGTCGTTCGACCCGCCCGCATCACATAGCTGCGGATGGTGCGAGGGTGGTCGGGGGCTGACTGCGCGGGCGCGTCGGCGGTGGCGCCGAGCGTCTCGGTAGAAGGCAAAGGCGTCTGGGGAGTGGTAGGGGTCGACATAGGGTGAATTGTCTCGCGTCTGGATCCCCCTCGCATGAAGGGGTGGGCGATCCCTATATCTCGCCCCCTTGAATGAGGGTTTTGGTTGCTCGTCAATTCATCCCACGAATGAGCCAAACTCGGGTCAACCCTGGGGTGCTTGTCTGTCTCCGCAGTCGATTGCCCGGCATCATCGTTCATCAGATGTTCATGTAAGTGTCCGTAGGGAGACGGGAATGGTGCAGTTTTTGAAGCAGAAATCTTGGGTGTTAGCCTTGGCCGTGTTCGCTGGAACTCTGTCTACTCCGGCCACGGCGTTGACATTGCCCACCACGTTTGTGAAGGCCGATTCGGTGTTCGAGTTGTCTCAAGTGGCGGTTGATGCCTTAACTGCTGCAGGGTCGACGATCAGTCCGCTAGGTAACTCGTTTGCGGTGGCCAGCGCAACTCAGGCGTTTGACCTGCCTGTCACCAAAGTTGATGTCTCGCTGGGTTTATTCCCACCGTCAATCACGCCGGTCTCTGGCGACGCCACGGGTTCAGCCTTGTTCATCAGCCGACGAGACCGTAACCTGGCTCTGGCGAATTTCCAGATTGATTTCAATGCGAAAACGGTGAACGCTGATGTGATCACCGGGGGGGTGACCACGAAAGGCATTTCGATCTATGACTTCGACGTTGCCTCCCCATTGAAGATTGGTTTGAATGGCCTGACGCTGAACATGACGGAAAAGCTCAATCACTTGGTGTTGACATCTGATGCGCTGTCGATTTTTGCATCGGCGCTGAACCTCAATCGAGTGTTGCAGGCGCCGCTCAAGACTTTGGATTTCGGCACCATCAACATCGACATCAAAGGGGCTTTGCGTTTCCCGCCGGTGTCAGACAAGCCCTTCACCGTGGATAACTTGCCAGCCGTGCCTGAACCTTCGACTTGGGCTTTGATGGCGCTGGGTTTGATCGGCGTGGCGGCAATCGCACGTCATCGGCAGGTGAAATGAATTCGACCAGCGAACGACGCTAGAATGTGGGGCAGCACTGCGTGTACGTGGTCGCTGCACATCCTTTGAGCGGGTGTAGTTCAATGGTAGAACGCCAGCTTCCCAAGCTTGATACGTGGGTTCGATTCCCATCACCCGCTCCACTGATTCCTGCCCGATCGCTGGTCAGAGAAGTCATAGAGCGCCATTTGATACCCTGCAATGGCCTCTCCGTGTTGCCTTCTTCGTGTTTCTTTCAGCTGCGTTGCGGTGTTTGCTATGTCTGCCTGTGGTGGTGGAGGCAGCAACAGCTCAAACGCCTCTGCTACGGCTCAGTCTGCCGACGGGAGAGTGGCATTTGCCTGGAGTTTTGAAAGCGCCGATGGCAGTACCGATGGCGCGTTCGTCCGACAGTTTTTCCCCACCAAAAATGGCGCGCCCTGGACAGACGGCGCCATCACCACGTGCAGCCGGGATGCGGCTGGATGCAGTGTGACCCCTGTGGCGGATGCTCACACCGGGTGGGGGCTGCAGTTCAATCCAACTGCGAATGCCAGTTTTGCCTGGATTGCCGGCGGGACGTCGGTAAGCCTATGCTCGGGCGCCTTGCTGGATTTTGGTGATCCTTATGGCGATCTGAACTACCAAATGACGGTGGCTATGTGGATCAAACCCAACAAAGTCGAGTCTCATAAGACGTATCACCTATTTGGCACTGGTGACCCGATTGAACAGGGTTTGAAGTCTGCGTCTTTTCACATACGCATGGTCAACGGGCAAATCGTTTTGTCTCTGTACCCCGGTATGGGATATTCGCACGATCCTGATTTGACGATCACGTCGACGACAAATTTTTTGACTTTGCCAACTGCCACGAATTGGCATCACATTGCCGTCACCTACAACAATTTGGATACGAAGTTGTACGTTGATGGAAAACTTGAAGCGGGGAAGACCCGTAACTCAGATCGTAAAGCACTCTGCGCCGTTCACCGCCCCTATTACCTGGGCGGCTTGTCGACACTGACGCCCATCCAGGGCGTCACGGAATCATGGTCGTATATTTTCCCTGGCGCGATTGACGAGTTGGTCTTCAGCAACCGAGCTTATTCCGATAGCGAGATCGCGGCCCTGGCGGCCACAGGCGCGGTCAAATAAACAGCCAGGCCAGCAGCCCGCCGATCAGCACCCACTTGCCCACGTAGTATGCGGTGCGGTTGGTTTGCTTGAGGGCCTTGGCTTTGAGCCGAACGGCATAAAAGTGGCCGAACATTTTGTTCAGCGCACCAATGCGTTCGCCTTCCACATTTTGTGTGGCCGATGCCGTCATCACGAGGCGGGCAAAGATGCGGTTGATCCAGCGCACGATGGGGGTGTAAACGGGGCGCTCCACATCCGCAAACAGGATGATGCGGGGGTGCTGCGTGGCGTTTTCGGCATGGTGAATGTAGGTCTCGTCAAACATCACCACTTCGCCGTCCTTCCAGTGATAGCGTTGCCCGTCGACTTCGATGTAGCACGCAGGGCTGTTGGGGGTGATCAGCCCCAGGTGGTAGCGCAGCGATCCGGCGTACGGGTCCCGGTGACGAACCAGGGTGGCGCCGGGTGGCAGTGAGGCGAACATCGCCGCCTTGATGCCCGGAATCTGATTCAGCAGTGCCACTGTTTTCGGGCACATCTGCTGGGCAGAGGGCATGTCGGTGCCATACCACTTCAGGTAAAAGCGCTTCCAGCCCGTGCGGAAAAACGAATTGAATCCGATGTCGTTGTAGCCGCTGGCCGCCTTGATGCGGCCATCGCCATCGAGGCTCAGCGCTTCTTCGCGGATTTCCTGCCAGTGGTCTTGCAGAACCTTGAGTTCGGGGAAATCTTTCGGGTTCAAGTAAGGTTGGCTGCCGACCCGGGAAAACAGCACCATCAATGAATTGAAGGGGGCAATCAACACGGTGAAGTCGGTCAGGGCGCGAACCCAGCCGAAACGAACCCGTCCACGCAGGTGGGCGTGCAGCGCCGAGGCGATGAAAATCAGCAAAACCCAGTGGCGGATTTCAAGGTGAGGAAGCGCGGGAATCCAGTTCATGGCGGCGTCGCGATCGTGGCAACAATAAACCCTCAATCATAGAGCCCCAATCCTATAATTGCAGGCTTCGCCCGTCGCGTTGTGCGCCGGGGACTCGATCCGGAACCGATTCATGAAAGCCGCAGACATCCGCAAGACCTTTCTGGAGTTTTTCCAGTCCAAGGGCCACACCATCGTGGCGTCCAGCCCCGTGGTGCCGGGCGACGACCCGACGCTGCTGTTCACCAATGCGGGCATGAACCAGTTCAAAGATGTGTTCCTGGGCTTTGACAAACGTCCCTACACCCGGGCCACCACAGCGCAGAAGTGCATCCGTGCCGGCGGCAAGCACAATGACCTGGACAATGTGGGCTACACGGCTCGTCACCACACCTTCTTCGAGATGCTGGGCAACTTCTCGTTTGGTGACTACTTCAAGCACGACGCCATCACGTTCGCTTGGGAGTTGCTGACCGAGCACTTCAAGCTGCCCAAGGACAAGCTGTGGGTCACCGTCTATCACGAAGATGACGAGGCCTACGAAATTTGGAACAAAACGGTGGGCGTGCCCGCTGAGCGCATTGTGCGCATCGGCGACAACAAGGGCGGCCGCTACATGTCCGACAACTTCTGGATGATGGGCGACACCGGTCCTTGCGGACCTTGCACCGAAATCTTCTTTGACCACGGCCCGGACGTGGCTGGCGGCCCTCCGGGCAGCCCCGATGAAGATGGCGACCGCTACATCGAAATCTGGAACAACGTCTTCATGCAGTTCAACCGCACCGAAGACGGCGTCATGCACAAGCTGCCCAAGCCCTCGGTGGATACCGGCATGGGGCTGGAGCGTATCGCCGCCGTGCTTCAGCACGTGCATTCCAACTACGAAATCGACACCTTCGTCGCTTTGATCGACGCGGCGAAGAAGGCCGTGGACGAGGCCGGGGCGGGCAGTTGTGATCGCAGCAGCCCTTCGCTCAAGGTCATTGCCGACCACATCCGTGCTTGTTCCTTCACCGTGGCGGACGGCGTGATCCCCAGCAACGAAGGTCGCGGCTACGTGCTGCGCCGCATTGCCCGTCGCGCCATTCGCCATGGCTACAAGCTGGGCGCACGTTTGCCTTTCTTCCACAAGCTGGTGTCGGCCCTGGCGGCCGAGATGGGCGATGCCTACCCCGAGCTGCGTCAAAACGAAAAGCGCATCACCGATGTGCTCAAGACCGAAGAAGAGCGCTTCTTCCAGACCATCGCTCACGGGATGGAAATCCTGGAGGGCGCGCTGGGCGCCGGCGCCAAGCAGATCGATGGCGAAACCGCCTTCAAGTTGCATGACACCTACGGCTTCCCGGTCGACTTGACGGCTGACGTTTGCCGCGAGCGCGATGTGACCGTGGATCAGTCGGGCTTCGATGCCGCCATGGCTCGCCAGCGCGAACAAGCACGGGCTGCAGGCAAGTTCAAGATGGCCGCGGGCCTAGAGTACCAGGGCACCGCTACGACCTTCCATGGCTACGACCATTTGTCTCATGAAGGTGCCAAGGTCACGGCGATCTACGTAGAAGGCGCATCGGTGCAGCAGGCTGCAGCGGGCGACGACGCCGTCATCGTGCTGGATCACACACCGTTCTACGCTGAGTCGGGCGGCCAGTGTGGCGACAGTGGCGACCTGCGCAATGGCACCAGCCGTTTCATTGTCGAAGATACCCAGAAGATTCAGGCTGACGTGTTTGGTCATCACGGCCGGGTGGTTGAAGGCACCATCAAGGTGGGCGATTCGATCAACGCCAAGGTGGATGCCGACCTGCGTGCCAAGACCGTGCGCAACCACAGCGCCACCCACCTGATGCACAAGGCCTTGCGCGAGGTGCTGGGCGACCATGTGCAGCAGAAGGGTTCGCAGGTCACGGCGGATCGCACCCGTTTTGACTTCGCCCACAACGCTCCGCTTACGGACGAAGAGGTCCGCGAGGTCGAGGAACTGGTCAACGCCGAAATCCTGGCCAATGCAGATGCCCAGGCCCAGGTGATGGCACTGGAAGACGCCCAGAAGTCGGGCGCCATGATGCTGTTTGGCGAGAAGTACGGTGAAACCGTGCGCGTGCTGAGCATCGGTTCATCCAAAGAATTGTGCGGCGGCACCCACGTCAAGCGCACCGGTGACATCGGCCTGTTCAAGATCGTGGCAGAAGGTGGCGTGGCTGCCGGTGTGCGTCGCGTCGAAGCCATCACTGGCGCAGCAGCCTTGTCGTACACCCAGAACCTCGAAGGCATGGTCAATGGCGTGGCCGCTTTGCTGAAGGCCACACCCCATGAAGTGCCATCCAGGGTGGCGGGGGCCTTGGAGCAGATCCGTGCCTTGGAGAAAGAAATTGCGGCGCTCAAGGGCAAGCTGGCCTCTAGCCAAGGTGACGAATTGATGGCCAAGGCGGTCGACGTCAAGGGCATCAAGGTATTGGCTGCGGTGCTGGATGGCGCTGATGCCAAGACCTTGCGCGACACCATGGACAAGCTCAAGGACAAGCTCAAGACTGCAGCCATCGTCTTGGCCGCCGTTGAAGGCGGTAAGGTTCAATTGGCGGCGGGGGTCACGTCGGACGCCACATCCAAGGTGAAGGCCGGTGAATTGGTCAACTTTGTGGCCCAGCAAGTCGGCGGCAAGGGCGGCGGCAAGCCCGACATGGCGATGGCCGGCGGCACCGATCCGGCGGGCCTGCTTTCAGCGCTGGCCAGCGTACAGGCTTGGGTGACCGAACGCGCCTAAGCTGGTACTGAGCTCATACATAGGGCCCTGCGGGGCCCTTTTTCATGGCGGATTCGGATCTCACAGCGTGAAGAAATAACGGTCGGAGACGTTTCACTTCACGCAATTGTCCTGGGGGCAAGGCTCCTAGACTGGGGTGAATTGTCTGGAGATCCGTCCATGCCGCTTCGCTTTGCCTTCCCGCGATGGCCCGCAGCCCGAAAAAAGCGCGAGCCCAATCACCTGGGGGTGGTGCTCAGCCCTGGGCGCTTGGCTGTGGCCGTGGTTCGTGAGGGGGGGCAAGGCAAGCCGGTTTTGGTGGCCTATGACTCGTTTTCTGACGACCCGGATCTCGCCCAAGTTGGCAAATGGCTGAAGAAGGAGGGGCTCACGGTTGAGTCAGTCAACTTCTCCCTGCCCGGCGATGACTATCAGATGCTGTCCATGGATACCCCCATGGTTCCCGCGGCAGAGCGAGCCGACGCCATGCGGTGGCGTGTGAAAGACATCATCGACTTCCCTGTGGAAGAGGCCTGTGTGGACTGCCTGGTGCTGCCGGCCCCAGATGGGTCGGGTGAGGGCAACCATTCCTGGGCGGTGGTGGCCCGCCGGCAGCGCATTGCCGACTGGATGACGCGTTCGCGCAAGGCCAAGTTGGGGCTGTCTTCGATCGACATCCCAGAGTTGGCCCTTCGCAATCTGCTCGTGCTCGAACCCCAGAGCCAGGCCACGGCCTTGCTGCGCTTGAGTTCAACCGGCGGCGCACTGATTGTGGCGTGGAAGGGAGAGTTGTGTTCTTTCCGGCGCTTCAACGATTTGAACGTGGCGCACTTTGCTGCAGCCGATTTGATGACGCGCCAGTCTTTATTGGAACGTCTGGCCTTGGAGTTGCAGCGCACCGCCGATGCGTTCGAGCGTCAGTTCTACGGCACGTCAATTGAGCGGGTTTGGGTTGAGCAGTCGGTGCCTGAAATCGATCTGGTGCAGCAACTGGCCCCTCATGTGAGCATGAGATTGCATGCCTACGAAATGGGCGATTTCATGGAACTGGGTCACCGAGTGACCACGGGCATGAATCGAGCTAAGGCGCCTCGGGTGAGTCTGGTCGCCGTGGGGGCTGCATTGCGGCAGGTGATCGTGGCGCGTGACGGGGGGGCAGCATGACGCAGCAGATCAATCTGCTAGATGAAAGCCTGCTCCAGGGCCGAGATTGGGCTCATGGTGGCATGGTGCTGTCCGTGATCCTGGCCGCGTCGGTTGCCGCTGCCGCACATGGGGTTTACGAAAAATGGAAATGGCAGCAGGCCAGCCAGCAGGTCGCTGCGATCGAGGCTGACAAGGAAGCGCGTGCGCAGGCCTTGCAGCAGGTGGTCGATCAGATCGGCCAGCTGAAGGCACAGTTGGATGCCGATGAGCAGATGCGCAAGGCGGCTGCGGCCATGATCGACCCGCCGCAGCACAGTGTGGCGCGCTTCGAGCAGTTGGTGGGGGCTTTATCGAACAGCATGTGGATGCAGAGCGTTGAGTTCTCGGGCGCCAAGGGCGTTCACCTGGTTGTCAGTGGTCTGCATCAGGCTGACCTGGCTCGGTATGCGGATGGGCTCAGCGGCAGTGAGGCGTTTGCCGGGCTGCCCATCGAGATCCTCCAAGTCGAACGCAAAACCTTGTCAGCGCAGGATTCGGATGGGGCAGCCCCCGCCAAAGCACCGCCTGTGCCTTATTACGTATTCGAGTTGGCAGGTGTGGACGAGCTGACGCCGTTGGAGACGACACCATGACGCAAGGGTGGCTCGACAAGCTGAAAGGCCGCAACAGTCTGGCAGCACGGTTGCCAGTCAAGAAGTGGGTGACCAAGGTCAACGCCCTGCCGCAGCGCGACCGGATTGCGTTGCTGGCGGGGTCGTTGGCGTTGATCCTGGGGGTCGAGTTTCAGGTGATCATGCCTGTGCATGATCGTCGGGTGGCTTTGTTGCTGAGCCAGCCTGGACTGGATCCGCTTGAGCAGCAAACCGCCGCACAGGAGTTGCAGCGCAAGCAAGACGAATTGGCCAAGCTTCAGCAGCAGGTCAGCCACCGCGCACCGATTCGCGACTACACGGTTCAAGGTGCCGCCCCTCGCGAGGTGTTTGCATCGCTGCGCAAAGCGATGGCCTTGCAAGAGGTTGAGGTGGTTTCGCTCAAGGCCCTGCCTGACGAGGCACCCGTGAAGCCACCGATGCCATCGAGCGCAGCCAGCGCTTCCGATGGCGATCAGGCTGCCGCGGCGGATCCCGCCGCCAGCGATGCCGGTGCGGCGGCTCCGGTGACGGCCATGCCGCCCAAGGCCAACGAAGCATCGGTATTTCGGCACCGTGCCGAGCTTCGCATTGCCGGCTCTTTGGATCACATCAACGCGGTGTTGAAACAGTTCGAGCAGAGCAATCAGCTCCTGAGGTTGGAGAAGGTCAAGATCACTCCGGCCGAGCAGGATCCCAAGAGCATCGAGGCGACTTTGTCGCTGGTGTTGATCAGTCAGGAGCAGCAATGGTTGGCCATGTGAAGCAATGGATGCTGTGTCTGGCTCTGGCCGGCTTGAGTCCTTGGAGTTGGGCCCTGGGGCCGACAGCCCCCTTTGTGGCCCCGACGCCCGGCCAGTTCGGTGCACTGGGCCAGTCGCTCGGTTCCACCGCTAGCGCCGCGCCAGCCACCCAAGGCTTGTCGGGGGTACGACTGGGACGTCGTTCCGGCGCGGTGATTGATGGCCAGTGGGTGCGCAAAGGCCATTCGATTCGCGGCGCTCGGCTGGTGGATGTTCAACGCACCCGTGTGACCTTGCTGCACCCAGATGGGCGCAAGGAAGTCATTGAGATGTATCCGTCTTCGGGCGGACAAGCTGCTGCCAAGGCATCGGCACCAACTGAGGCGATCAAACCATGAAGCCCATGAGTATTTCATCCAAGCAGAGTCCCGCTCCGTGGGGCCTGAGCCTGATGACCGTTGCCGTTCTGTGGCTGGCTGGGTGCGCGAGCAAGCCACCCGCACCCACCGTGACGCAGAACATGATTGACGAGGCGGTCAGAGCAGCGGCCAATAATCGTCCAGTCGCCAAGACACCGGATAACGTGATGTCGGCCCTGGTGCCCTCGGCGACTGAGCGCCCCAAGGCGGTCAAGCGCGAAGCCCGATTTGATCTGGTGTTCAACAACGCCTCGATCAATCAGGTGTTCGAGGCGATCGCTGCGGGATCTCGCTATAGCTTTGTGGTGCAACCCGGTTTCACGAACACCGTGGCGGTCAACCTCAAGGATGTGACGGCGCTTGAGGCGCTGGAGGTACTGCGTGAACTCTATGGGTTTGAATACCGGGTATCGGGCACCCGCGTGTTCGTTGAGCCGCCGACCCTACAAACGCGCATCTATCAGGTTGGCTACCCCAGCTCCAAGAGGTCGGGGCGCAGCGATACCCGTGTCACATCCGGCTCGATCACCAATACCCAGAGCAATGCCAATGGCACCGCAAACTCGGGTTCTGAATTGACCGAGGGCAGTCAGGTGTCCACGTCCATCGACACTGACTTTTGGAAAGAGTTGGATACCGCGCTCAAGGCCATCGTTGGCAATGCGGACGGTGCACAGGTCGTCCTGTCTCAAAGCACCGGCGTGGTGGTGGTGCGGGCCTTGCCGCGTCAGCAACGAGAGATCGAATCCTTCCTGAAATCATCGAAGCTCTCGATCGAGAGACAGGTGATGCTGGAGGCCAAGATTGTCGAAGTGACGCTCAACGACGGTTACCAATCAGGGATCAATTGGTCGCAGCTCAATGGCCAGGGCAACCATCGGATTTCGGTGGGGGCAGATCCCAGTCGGATCAACGTGCCGGGTAGCATCGGCCGTCAATATGGCATGCAGGATGGTTCCATCAAGACGATTGTGGACGCCTCGACCACACCCCCAACGGTTACCCCGACGACGATGGGTGACCTGATCGGAACGCCCCTGAGCAGCGCCACCAACGGTGTGTTGGGTATGGCGTTCTCGACCGACAGCTTCTACGGCTTGTTGTCCTTCCTGGAAACCCAGGGCACGGTGCAAGTGCTGTCTTCGCCACGCGTGGCCGCGATCAACAACCAGAAGGCGGTGCTGCGGGTTGGCACGGACGACTTCTTCGTGACGAACATCTCGACCACGACGACCACCAGCGCCTCTGGCACGGTGACCACACCTACGATCACGGCGCAGCCCTTCTTCTCTGGGATATCGCTCGACGTGACACCTCAGATCGATGCCGATGGCATGGTGACCATGCACGTCAGACCATCTGTCAGCAATGTGTCAGAGCGTGCGCACGTGATCAATCTGGGTACCTTGGGTAACTTCAGCTTGCCCTTGGCATCCAGCAGCGTGAACGAAACCGACACGGTGGTGCGCGTGCAGGATGGCTACATCGTCGCCATCGGTGGCTTGATGCACCAGGAGCAGGACAACACCAAGAGTCAGGTGCCTTTCCTGGGCGATCTGCCGGTGGTGGGCAACCTGTTCAAGCAGAACAACCGGAGCATGAAGAAGAGTGAACTGGTCTTCCTCATCAAGCCCACCGTCATCAAGGACGACACGGATTGGCGGCGCGACTTGGCCGAGATGTCTTCCCGGATGGACAGCATGAGTCTGCCGTCACACAGCGCTCGCGAGCGCGCTGGAGAGTGACGCATGTACTGCGCCCACTTTGGCTTGCGTGAATCGGCGTTCAATCTCACGCCGGACCCAGACTTTGTCTATGCCGATGCGCAGCACCAGGCCGCGCTCGATGCCTTGGTGACGGCGCTGGAGCACGGCGAAGGCTTCGTGAAGGTGACGGGCGAAGTGGGAACCGGCAAGACCATGTTGTGTCGTCGCTTGATGGGGTGTTTGCCCGCCAGTGTGGTCACGATTCACCTGATCAACCCCCGAGTCGACTCACGGGGGCTGTTGAAGGATCTGGCAATTGAATTGGGGCTGACGGTCGACGAAGGCGCCAATGAACAGGCCCTGCGACACCAGATCGAGGGGGCGTTGCAGCACCTCACTGGCTATGGGCATCGGATCGTGTGTTGCGTAGACGAGGCTCATGCCTTGCCCATCGAAAGCCTGGAAACCCTGCGTCTGCTGTCGAATCTTGAAACCCATAAACGCAAACTGATCCAGATCGCCTTTTTTGGTCAACCCGAGTTCGATGCCCTGTTGAGCACGCCACCGCTGCGCTCTCTGGCGAGCCGGGTAGGGGTCTCGGTTTCCCTGGGCGGCTTGCCCTATCCAGATTTTCGACGCTACCTCAAGCATCGGCTGGTGGTGGCGGGCTGGCAAGGGCCCAGGGTGTTCAGCGACGGGGCGGCACAACTGTTGTGGCGTGCCAGTGGCGGCGTGCCCCGTTTGGCCAATGTGCTGGCCCACCAGTGCCTGGTACGGGCCAGTGCTCATGGGGTTCATCACGTTTGTCTGAAGGATGCGCTGCAGGTTTGCCTGGCACGCTGGCGCGCATTCGGTTTGACCTCTCGAAGCCCAGCTGCCTGGGCGGCTTCCTGATCGGAAGGGGAATCATGAAGACTGATCTTCCAAACCTGCCCATCAAACAGCTCGCCTGGCTGTCTGCCGCCTTGCTGACTGGGGGCGCTGTTGCCACCGTGGCCACCCTTCGTTGGATGTCAGTGTACGAGGCACCATCGCGCAACAGCATCGTGGCCACGGCGACCTTGCCGATTCATGTCAAGCCTGCGCCTGCTGTCGTGCGTCCTCAACGTGTGGCCGATGCCCGGTCGATGGACCGGGGGTGGCAACTCGATTGGCATTTGTCCTTGTCGCGCTTGACTCCCCATTCGGACGAGCCGGCTGAAGTGATGGCCAAAGCACCTCCGGTCGTTCAAGATGCGCAGACCACCACCGTGGCGCAGTTGAATGACCGCCAAGTCATTTTGATTGAAGCCCCAGCGGCCGGGCGGACACTGTCACCAGCCAAACAGGCAGTTGAATCCTATCGACACGCTCTGGATCTGCAGGACCAAGGCCGTCAGGCCGCTGCGCTGGAGGCCGCTCTGGGCGCACTTCAGTTCGATCCGACGCATGTGCCGGCCAGACGTCTGGCCGTGAGCCTGGCTTTGGACTTGGGGAACACCGCCCAAGCCGATCAGTTGATCGCCGCTGGGTTGAAAGTCGATCCCCAGGACCCTGAACTGCTTTACCTTCAAGCCAGATCTTTGGCCATGGGGGGCGCCAACGAGCAAGCACTTGCCGTGCTAGACACCCTGCCGCATCTGAGATCTGAAGCGCTGGGGCTGAAGGCCGGTGTGCTGGCCAAGCTGGGGCGCTTTGCACCCGCTGCGATGGCTTATGAGCAAGCTCTGAAGACGCACCCTGACAACGCCACCTGGTGGTTGGGCTTGGGTGTGGCCTGGCGTGCGCAAGGACAAGTGCAGGGGGCCAGACAGGCTTTCACCCGCGCCCATGCCTTGGGCCAATTGAGCCCTGATGTTCAGGCGTGGATTGAACAACAACTGTGACAGGCCGGGAGCTGCTGTGACTCAGATTCGAAAATTCCGATTGGGTGAGGTGCTGGTGCAGCAAGGGCTGCTGAGCCTGCATCAGTTGGAGCAAGCGCTGGCCGAGCAAAAGCGAACCGGGCGCAAGCTGGGGCGGGTTCTGTCAGACATGAACCTGGTGACGGATCAGGCCATTGGCCTGACGATCGCCGAGCAATTGAAGCTGCCGTTCCTGGATCTGGCACGTCGTGAGCTCAACTCCGCGTTGGTCATGAAATTGCCCGAGTCCCTGGCGCGTCGCCATCGCGCCTTGGTGATCGGTGAGCAGGATGACGGGCTGCTGGTAGCGTTCTCGGATCCGATGGACACCTTTGCCCAAGATGAGGTGGCAAGGGCCTTGCGCAGCACGATTCATCCCGTGGTCGTGACAGAAAAGGCCCTGATAGATGTGGTGGACCGCATCTATCAGCGGCGCGAACAGGTCTCAGGCCTGGCCGACGAGGTGGCTGCCGACTTGGGGCCCGCAGTGGCCAGCCTGGAAATGCTGGCCGGAACCGAAGATGCGCCCATCGTCAAGCTGATCACCTCCATCTTTGACACTGCGGTGGCACAGTCGGTGTCAGACATTCACATCGAGCCGCAAGAGCGTCAAACCGTGATCCGATTCCGGATCGACGGCGTCCTGCATCAACACTCGACTTACGATCCAAAGGTCAGCACGGCCCTGATCCAGCGCCTGAAGCTGATGTCGAATCTGGACATTTCGGAAAAGCGCTTGCCGCAGGATGGGCGTTTTCAGACGGCGATCAACGCGTCCCCCGTTGACATCCGGATTTCAACCCTGCCCACCCAGTATGGCGAATCGGTGGTGATGCGGCTGTTGATTCAGAGCAATCAGAAGGCCAATCTGGATGCCTTGAACATGCCGCCTGCGATTCTGTCGCGGGTCAAGCTGGCCTTGAGTGCGCCATCTGGCCTGATTCTGGTGACCGGGCCCACAGGCTCGGGCAAGACAACGACCCTGTACGCAGCGTTGGCCGAGTTGAACAACACTGAAACCAAGATCATCACGGTCGAGGACCCGGTCGAGTACCGTTTGGCCGGGCTCAACCAGGTTCAAGTGCATGACAAGATCGACCTGACCTTTGCACGTGTCTTGCGAGCCTGTTTGCGTCAGGATCCCGATGTCTTGCTGGTGGGTGAAATGCGCGACCAGGAAACCGCAGAAATCGGCCTGCGCGCGGCCATGACAGGGCACTTGGTGGTGTCCACCTTGCACACCAACGATGCGGCAGGGGCCGTGCTGCGGCTGTCTGATATGGGCGTTCCCCCTTACATGGCAGCATTGGGTTTGCGGTTGGTGTTGGCGCAGCGTCTGGTGCGCGTGGTGTGCGACAGCTGTCGCATGCCATATGAGCCTGCTGCGCACGAGCAAGAGTGGATGTCCGAAGAGTTGGCCCACATGCGCGATGAGGCTGGCAATCCACTGCAAAAAGGCAGCTTCTTCAAGGGGGTGGGCTGCAACAGTTGCCACCAAACCGGCTACCGCGGTCGCACCGGCATCTACGAGATGATCGAGATGACGCCGGAGCTGACCCATGCGGCCTCACAAGGCGATCACATCCGCTTCAGCGACATTGCCCAAGAGCAATTTGCCAGCTACACGCTCAAGCGTGACGCTATTCGCCTGGTCATGGCAGGGCGCACCACGGTCGCCGAAGCCATGCGGGCCAGCACACCGATCTGACCATGCCCCAATTCGCCTACTTCGGACGCAACGCCAATCGAGAGCCAGTAGAAGGCCGGATGGAGGCTGCCAGCGTGGCCAACGTGGCTGACTTGCTCAACCAGACAGGCATTACCCCGGTGTCGATCACCGAAGTGCCGCAGGTGCAGCAGGCTTCCGAGGTGATTGGCAGGCTGATGGGCAAAGAACGGGTCACCGATGTAGACCTGATGATGTTCACCCGTCAGTTCTACACCCTGACCAAGGCGGGTGTGCCCATCATTCGCGCGCTACGCGGACTGGAGCTGTCGACCCAGCAGCGGTCGTTAAAAAAACTGTATGTGGAGCTGGCTCAGGCCTTGGAAAGCGGGGTTGAGCTGTCGCAGGCCATGACCCGCCGCGACGACGTGTTTGATCCCTTCTACATCTCGATGGTGCGTGTGGGCGAGTCGGCAGGGCGACTTGAAGAAGTGTTCCTCGGCTTGTTTGAACACCTGGAGTTTCAGAAGTACATCAGCGAACAGGTCAAATCGGCTTTGCGCTACCCATCGTTCGTGGTGCTGGCCATGATCGTGGCGGTGGCCATCATCAACGTCTTTGTGATTCCGGCGTTTGCCAAGGTGTTTGCCAGCCTGCATGCCGAGTTGCCCTTGATGACCCGGATTCTGATGGCCACCTCGCAATTCACTTTGACCTGGTGGCCTGCCGTGCTGGCGGCGGTCGTGGCGGCGTGGGTGGGGTGGAAACAATTTCTCAAGACGGAAATGGGCCGGCTCAAGTGGGATCGTTTCAAGCTCAGGCTGCCCATCGTCGGCGAACTGATTGAAAAGGGCGTGCTGGCGCAAGGCATGCGTAGCTTGGCCCTGGTGTTTCGCAGCGGCGTGCCGGTGGTTCAAGGCTTGACGCTATCGGCACAGGTCATTGACAACGCCTACATCTCGCAGGCACTGACCGCCATGCGATCCCAGGTCGAGCGGGGGGATTCCTTGTTGACCGCAAGCCAGCGCTCGGGCGTCTTCCCGCCGTTGGTGCTGCAGATGATCATGGTCGGCGAAGAGTCCGGCACGCTTGCAGAAATGTTCGAGGAGATCGGCCAGATGTACCAGCGCGACATGGAATACGGCCTGAAAACGCTGGCGCAAAAGATCGAACCCATTCTGCTGGTCCTCATGGGGGCGATGGTGCTCGTGCTGGCTCTAGGGGTTTTCCTGCCCATGTGGGATCTCGGGAAGGCGGCCATCAAATGAAAACAGTGATTTGTTGGCGTGAAGGATTCAAGTGTTTCGATGATTTGTCGATAAGCGGAATAGGACAACTTGTTCGATGTTCGGCGTGAGGCTTTCACGTCTTTGAGGCGCACGGCGCCAGAAATGGAAATCACTGCCATGAAAACCAAATTGCAACGCGGCTTCACGATGATCGAACTGATTGTGGTCATCGTCATTCTGGGCATCCTGGCCAGCGTGGCGCTGCCTCGCTTCACCAACATGCAGCGTGACGCTCGCATCGCCAAACTGAACTCGGCACGCGGCGCGGTGGCTGCCGCCGCCGCCATGGTGCACGGTGCCGCCCTGGCTCGCCAAGGTCAGCCGCAACCGGCTTGCCCTGCTGGCGGTACACCGGCCACCGTTAACGCTTCGACAGGCAACGGCCAGATCTGTACTGAAAACGGCATTGCGCTCGTGACTGCCTTGTACCCTGCGGCCAACGCCATCCTGACGTCGCCCAATGGTGGCATCCTCGCCGTGGCGGGTTTGGTCCCTGCTGGCGGCAATCTGGCTACTGAAAACTACCAGACCGTGGGCGGTGGCAATGGCACTGGTGCAGCGTTGACAGTTCGTGTTCTGGGTGGCTCTAATCCCACTCAGTGTTTCTTTACTTACACCGCTCCTGCCGCTGTGAACGCAGCGCCTGTGATCAGCCAAATCACGGCGGCTTCCACCGCTGGTTGCTAAATGCAATGAAGTTCCATCACCAAACCGGCTTCACGCTGGTCGAGTTGATCCTCGTGATGTTGGTGATGGGCATTCTGGCTGGGGTGGCCTTGCCGAGGCTGACCAATCGGCAGACTCAAGACGAAGTCACCACCCGCGACGAACTCAAGGCCACTTTGCGTCTCGCACGCGAAGTGGCCTTTGCACAAAACCGAACGGTTTGCTTCATGCGCACTGCGGCCCAGTTCAGTTTGGTCTACGCTACTCCGGCGGGCACGTGCAACTTGGGCGGCACACCCGTGGTCGAGCCCGGCAGCGGTGATGCCCTGGTGGTCGATCTGCCTCCGGGTGTCAGCCTGACTGGTGCGGCTGTGATTCGCTTCAACAACCGAGGCCAGCCGGTTCCCAATACGGTCAACCAATCGCTCGCCGTGGGCAGTACGGCAGCGTTGACCATCAGCCGGGAAACCGGCTTTGTCTATTGAGCGATGGGCACAGTGGCGCGATCTCATCCAATCCGCCAGAACGGCTTCTCCCTGGTGGAGTTGCTGGTGGTCATCGTCGTATTGGGCATTGCCGCCGGAACCTTGACCATGGTGTCGACGCGCAGTGCTGAGTTATCGGCCCAGATGCTGCATGAGCAGCAGGCCCTCACCCTGGCCAATGCACTGCTTGACGAGGTGGTGGCCATGCCTTTTACCTATTGCGACCCCAACGATGGCGCCGCGGCCACGGCCACCAGCGCGGCAGGCTGTAGTCAGCCTGAAGTGATGGGGCCAGAGCCGGGTGAAACACGTCTAGGTGCCTCACGCTTCGATAACGTCAACGATTACAACAACCTGAGCATTGCCGCCACCGCCTTGCGCGATGCCGCCAACAACCCCATGGTTGCTGAGTTGCCAACCGTGGCCAATTGCTCCTTGAATGTCACGGTGACGCCGGTCGGGTTCAATGGCATTGCGGCATCCGAATCGCAACGGGTCACGGTCGCCGTGTCTTGTCCAGGGCAATTGGGCCCGATCGCCACCAGTGCGGTGCGTGTGCGCTATGCCCCCAACCGGGCTCAGTTCTGATCCATGAGTACGCGCCCCTCTTCAACGCTGCACCAGGCTGGCTTCACGCTGATGGAGATGATCATCAGCCTGGTGGTGCTGGGCTTGTTGTCGGCAGTCATGCTGCCCTTGCTGAGTTTGCCTGCCACCGCCTACTTCGATGCGCAACGCCGGGTTGAGTTGCAATCCCAAATGGCTCTGGTGCGAGCCAAATTGACCGATGATTTGCAATACGCCATGCCGGGTAGCGTGCGCAGCACCTGTGTTGGCACGCGCTGCTACCTGGAGTATCTGGAGGTCAAGGCGGTGGGCCGGTATCGGGTCAACGGTGGCGACGCCGCGTTTTGCCCGGCCACGCCTGCCTGCACAGTGAAGACCGGCAACGCCATGTCTCCGGCCTGCGCCACCGAAACCTGCTTCACCACCACCGGTCAATTGACGCCGGCCATCACCCCGACGATCAATTCAGACTACGTCGCGGTGTTGGGCGACGGCGGCCCCGCAGTGAACCCCTATCTGCCCAGCCCAGCTTCGGCCATGACCAGAATTCGAGCTCGTACCTGGCTGACTGATCATTGGGGGTTGAGGTTTGATGCCACCCGATTCCCGACTCCGGGCACTTACGCCGGGGCATCGAATCGGGTGTACATCGTCTCTCAGCCCGTGTCCTACGAATGCAATCCCGCCACCGGGCGGTTGACCCGCTATTGGGGATACGGTGTCACCGTGGCACAACCCACAGCCTTTGGCGGCGGGGTGGCCAACGCGCGCCTGGCTGACACCTTGAATTACTGCCGCATCAGTGTGAGCACGGTTGGATTGCGCTCGACCGTGTCCCTCAGATTACGACTGACTCGTACCTCAGGTGGGCAACCCAGCGAGTCGATCGAAGGCTTGATTCAACTGAGCGTGCGGGAGCCCTGAATGACCCAGCAACGCGGCTTTTCATCCATTCTTCTGGTGGCCATCATCGTGTTGCTGGCCAGCATGACCTCGTTTGCCCTGCGCTTTGTGGCGGGCACCCAGGGCAGCAGCAGTTTGCAGCTGCAAGCCATGCGCGCTCAGCGCGCGGCTCAGGCGGCGGTCGAATGGCAGCGCTATCGCCTGCGGACCTTGGTCCCTGGTGGGTGCGCGGCCAGCAGCAGCTTCACGGTGCCGCTGGCGTCAGGCAACTTCCCCGTCACAGTCGTTTGCGCGCGCACCCCGGCTGCCACCACCAGTTACACAGAAACGCCCACGGCTGGGCCCTCACGCACCGTGTATACCTATCGGTTCACGGCCACCGCATGTTGGCCCGCCAATGGAGGCGTCTGCCCCAATCCGGCACCGCCTTCTGATTACGTTGAAAAACAGATCACCGCACAGGCATCCTGCCTGACCGGGCCCACGTCCTGCACGTGGTAACCCGAGGTTGTCGCGGCGGATGCCTTGCTGTCATCCAGCATCCTGTTTGTGAAGCAGATCCATTTTTAAAGTAGCGACATGGCTACAAAAATTGGCTCTGTCATGAACAACTCCAACCCACAGCAACAGCACCCGATCATCCCCCGCGAACGTCTGGATTTCGGTTTGGACGGCGACATCCCCAAGTACTGGTTTGGTGGGGATCCGTTCAAGACGCGCTTTTTCGATGCGATGTCCATCATTTTTCCGCCGGGCGAGCGCTTCTTCATGACCACCGTGCGGGATTTTCGTGACCGCATCCGCGATCCCAAACTCCTGGCCGACATCCAAGGCTTCAACCGGCAGGAGGCGCAGCACTCGATCGTGCACAACCAGTACAACCAGCGCCTGTGCGAGCAGGGGGTGGATGTAGACGGCATGACCCGCTGGCTTGAACAGCTGATGTTTGACAACTACCGATCGCGCTTCAGCCGCGAATACACCTTGGCCATCACGGGCGCATTGGAGCACTTCACCGCCATCGGCGCCCACGCGATGTTCGACCACCGCGACATCATGGGCGATGCCCACCCGAATGTTCGCGCCATGTACGCGTGGCATGCCATCGAAGAGGTTGAGCACAAAGGGGTGGCCTATGACGTGATGCAGGATTACGCCCACGTCGGCTATTTCACCCGGGTGCTGGCCTTGCTCCACGCCACTTTCATGTTCCCCGCGGTGATCCATCGCTTCCAGAATCAAATGCTCAAGGAAGACGGTTTCACATTCTGGGAGCGAGTCAAGATCAAGGCCAAGGGCTATTGGTGGCTTCTCAAGCCAGGCGGCTTTGTCACGCCCATCATCAAGCACTACCTGCCTTACTACAAGCCCAACTACCATCCTTGGCAAGAAGTGGATCAGCCCGGCTACGAAGAGTGGCTGCAGGGCTTCAACAAAGACCGCGACCCAGTGGAAGCCGCCGAATTCATGCGCACCGCTGTGGTTCGTTGAGGCGCCTCTGCCGACGCCCTCTGTCATTAGGTAGACTGCGGCACGCCCATGTTGGGTGTGCCGTTTACCTTTATGTCTGTTTCGTCGGTCGTTCAAGGCGCTCTCGGCCTCAAGCCCATCCCGCTGTTCATGCTGTCCAGCTGGATAAAGGCCGCTGCTAAATGCGGTTTCAATGTTCAGCCCCTATTTGAGCAGGCTGGGATTCAGGTCGACCTGATTCGCCTGGAAGAGGCGAGGGTGTCGCCGCTTCAGTTGATCTCGCTGCTGGAACAAAGCGTGGCCTTGTCTCCCCACAAGCACTTTCCCTTTGTGCTGGGGGACACGTTTGCCTTCGAATCCCTGCCCGAATTTGAAACCCTGTTGACCACCAGCCCCAGTTTGCGCGACGCGCTGCAAGTGGCGCAACTGGCGGCACGGGTCATCCTGCCCTGGGTGCGCATCGAATTGGTCGAACAGGGCGAGGTCGCCCGCATCAATCTGAGCCTGGAGTTGGCCTTGCCCGGCGCCATGAGCAGCCGTTTGCCTCTGCATCTTGTTCTGGAAGCCGTGCTGGCCAGTGTCCGCAAGTTTGGGCGCTCGTTACAGGGCTCGGAAGAGGGATTTCTGGCGGTTGAAGTAGCTGGCCCGCGCCCCCCGCATGCGCCTCAATTCGAGTCGTTCTTCGGTGTGCCGGTGCACTTCGATCAGCCCGGTTACGCCCTGGTGGTCGAGCGCCGCGTGCTCGATTTGCCACTGGAAGGGGCGTTCCCAACCTTGCACCAGCAGGCGCAAATCCTGGCCGAGCGCCGCTTGGACCAAGAGGCACGCCGCCAGGGCATGGCCTTCGAACTGGAAGAAAAAATCAGCCGTGATCCCGGGCTGCTGGAGCTCGGCATCGAGGACATGGCCGAGCGCCTTGGGCTGCATCCCCGCACGCTGCAGCGGCGGCTGAAGGACGAGAACGACAGCTACCTCAATGTGCAAGCGCGCATGCGGCACCGTTTGGCCTGTCAATGGTTGCGACAAGGCGAACGGTCGATTGACGACATCAGCGCCAAGCTGGGGTTTTCTGATCGACGCGCCTTCACCGCCGCGTTCAAGCGGTGGGAGGGCCTCACCCCCAGTGCCTGGCGAGAAAAAATTTCAGTGCTCCGCTGAGATGCTTCGTCCTCATTTCGGGAAACGGTTGTTTTCTAATTGGGTGTTTGCTATCTGTTTTGAGCGTCGCACAGACGATGCAACTGAGCAGGAAAAGATGGACTGATGACCGTTAAACAACGGGATTAACGTGCGTCACGATACACGTGTTCTGAAATGTAAGCAGTTGTGACGTCTGTTCGCCCTGGTTTCTTTGTAACAGATTGACTCTGCGTTGCCGAACTGATGGCAAGTTCAGCATTTGTGGTCCCTTCCCTAGGGTAATCACTTGTCAGGGCAACGGCAGAGGGCCCCCTCAATGAGGTGGTTTGTGCGCCATTTATTCCTTTTGCTACACCCTTAGAGGACGACCGTTCCGAGTAGAGGGCCTAGATTATTCAGTCATGAACGTTGACTAAATGTTTGACCGTAAACGAGTTCTGTTTATGTGATTACATGCGTGTTCAGTTTACGTGTTGTAACACTTCGGACTTCACGTGGTGCCTGTATGACAAATCTCGACTCCATGACCGCAGTTCCTCTTCCTTCCATCAGCAGTTGGGCGCAAGCAGCCAACGTCTGTGGATTTGCGTTGGACCCGATCCTGCGTGAGGCAGGTATCTCGGGCAAGACCTCGTCTCCAGTCTCGCCATTCAGTTTGCACAAGGCCTTGCAACTGTGCGTCGAGCGCTCTACAGGGCGGTACTTTCCCTTCGTGCTCGGCAATAGCTTTGTGTTTGAAGCGTTCAACGAGTTTGAAACCTTCATCAACTCGGCCTCGACCTTGCGTGAAGCGCTTGAGGTGGCCAGTTGGGCGCACGACCTGATCGCCCCCTGGATGACGCTGCGTCTGGATGAATTTGGGGCTGAGGCGCATGTCCGGGTCGAATTGCCTTTCCCTGGCGGCCACTTGCCCTTGTTCGCGTCGGTTCGCGAGGTGATCCTGGCCGTGGTGTTCCAGTTGATTCGCCGCGTCACGCAGCAATCGAGCTGGCTGATCTCCGTGCGCCTCAGTCAACCCAGACCTGAAGGCCGCCAGCCGCAAGAGTTTGAGTCGCACTTTGGCGTGCCCGTCTCGTTCAACGAAGGCGTGGATGCCTTGGTGATTGATCGCCGCTGGCTGGATGCGCCTCTCAAGGGGGCCGTGCCCGACGTCATGGGGCAGGCGCGTCAGCAAATCGAGAAGCGCTTGGCAGCAGCAGTGGGTGGGCGTCGCATCGTTGATGACGTGCGCTGGGCTTTGGAGCGGCGCCCTGAGTTGCTGCGCGAAGGCCTGGAGGCCACCGCAGCCGCGCTGGGCTTGCACCCTCGCACCCTGCAGCGGCGTCTGCAAACGGAAGGTGTGCGCTTTGTCGACATCCAGTCAGAGGCGAAGCTGTACCGCGCCAAGACCATGCTGCGCCGCCGTGCCATGAGCATGGAATCCATCAGCGACGAATTGGGTTTCAGTGATCGGCGTGCCTTCACCTTCGCCTTCAAGCGCTGGACGGGGCTGTCGCCCAGTGCCTTCCGCAATCAGCTGGCAAGCAACAACGGAAATTCGGCCGCTGCAGCCTGAGTGATGGATTTGGTTGGTGGTCTTGAGGCTCGGCGCGGCAAAACGGCGCAAGCCTGTTAGAGTTGCCAGCCATGTCAGAACGCACAGATCTACAAGGTCGGCACATTCTGCTGGGCCTGACGGGCGGAATCGCCTGCTACAAATCAGCTGAACTGGTCCGCCTGCTGGCCAAAGCTGGGGCAACCGTTCAGGTCGTCATGACCGAAGCTGCCGCCGCTTTCATCACGCCGGTCACCATGCAAGCCCTGTCTGGGCGGCCCGTGCTCATGAGCCAATGGGATCCCCGAGAGCCCAATAACATGGCGCACATCAATTTTGGTCGCGAGGCCGACGCCATCGTAGTGGCGCCAGCCAGTGCCGATTTCATCGCCAAGCTGGTGCAGGGCAGGGCAGACGAATTGTTGAGCTTGACTTGCTTGGCACGCCCCCGTGAAACCTGTCCCTTGTTGGTGGCGCCTGCCATGAATCGCGAGATGTGGTCACATCCCGCCACGCAGCGCAACGTGCAGCAACTGGAAGAAGATGGCGCAGCCATTCTGGGGCCAGGATCCGGCGACCAAGCTTGCGGCGAGGTGGGCGATGGGCGGATGCTGGAGCCCGTCGAGCTGCTGGAAGACATCGTCGCGGCCCTGGCACCCAAAGTGCTGCAGTCCAAACGCATCCTCATCACCGCAGGGCCGACCTTCGAGCCCATCGATCCGGTTCGCGGAATCACCAATCATTCCAGTGGCAAGATGGGTTTTGCCTTGGCTCGTGCGGCGCGAGAGGCTGGTGCAACCGTGCAACTGATCAGTGGCCCCGTACACCTGACAACCCCCCGTGGTGTGCAACGCATCAATGTCATGACGGCCCAGCAGATGCACGATGAAGTGCTGCCCCTGGCAGCGCAATCAGATGTGTTCATCGCCACGGCGGCGGTGGCAGATTGGCGGCCCGCCACCCTGGCTGAGCACAAGATCAAAAAGGAAGGCAAGAAGGTGGCTCCCACCTTCGAGCTGACTGAAAATCCCGACATTCTGGCTGCTGTCGCCCAGCAGGCGCTCGCTGCAGGGGGCGTGCCCTATTGCGTGGGCTTCGCTGCCGAGAGCGAGCACCTTCTGGCGCATGCCCGAGCCAAGCTGCAGCGCAAACAGATTCCACTGATCATTGGCAACCTGGGCCCAGCCACTTTTGGCAAAGACGACAATGCCCTGCTGGTCGTTGATGCCCAATCACACCACGCCTTGCCCAACGATGGCTCGTCGGCCGACAAACTCACGCTGGCGCGCGCCCTCATGCTCGAGTTGGCCAAACGATTGGCCAGCCATCCTCATTGCATTTCATCATGACCACTGTTGACATCAAGGTTCTGGACGCCCGTGTGGCTGACAGCCTGCCTGCTTACGCCACCCCAGGAAGTGCTGGCCTCGATCTGCGCGCCTGCCTCGAGGCCCCCATCGTGCTGGAGCCGGGCCAGGCGCATCTGATCCCGACGGGTTTGGCCATGCACCTGGGCGATCCCGGTTTGGCGGCCATGATTCTTCCGCGCTCAGGCTTGGGCCACAAGCACGGCATCGTGTTGGGCAACCTGGTCGGTCTGATCGACTCGGATTACCAGGGCCCCTTGATGGTCAGTTGCTGGAACCGCGGTCAATCTGCGTTCACCATTCAACCCATGGAGCGCATTGCTCAGATGGTCATTGTTCCGGTGGTGCAAGCCGCGTTTCGTGTGGTCGATTCGTTTGAAGAATCCGAGCGGGGGGCCGGCGGATTTGGTTCCACCGGCCGCGGGTGATTTCGCTCAATGCAAGGTTTCGTTCGGCGGGGTTCCCATGCCCAGCACGAAGGGGGCTTCACCAACGGAGCCTTGCTCGACTTCCTCGCTGGTGGCTGATCGCACATCCAGCACCTTGAATGACAGGCGCAGGCCGATGCCGGCCAATGGGTGGTTGCCATCCAGAACCACGTGGGTGTCGTATACCTCCGTGACGGTGTAGATCACGTTCTTGGGCAAGTCAGGGGTGACGGCGCCTTCGGGTGGGCCTTCAAACTGCATGCCTTCGCTGATTTCATCCGGAAAGATCTCGCGCGCTTCGAAAAACACGAGCTGCGCGTCGTAATCACCGAATGCCTCTTCGGGTTCGAGGCTCAACTGGCTCTCAAAGCCAGTGGTTTGCCCCATCAGGCTGGTTTCGACCTTGGGCAACAAATCATCGCCGCCGACCAGAAATTCCATCGGCTCGGTCAACTCGTCAATCAATGCGCCTTGGGCGTCTTCAAGTCGCCAGGTCAGGCTGACGACGCAGGGGGAGGAGATCATCATGATGGGGCGATCATCTCATGAGCGAGCGGTATTGCGCACCGTCATGGTCATGAACCCCATCCTGCAAGCAAAATGCTGGCATGAAATCCCCTCGCCATTCCCAACCTCGCGCGCCCTTGGCGTCCGCCGATCAACCCGCCTCGGGATTGCCCCCCTTGGATCAGCCCTGGAGCTTGCTGGGCGGCTTGTCACCCCAGACCTTCATGCGTCGGCACTGGCAAAAAAAGCCTTTGTTGATTCGACAAGCCATGCCGGGGGTGCGTCCCCCCGTGACTCGCGCCGAGATGTTTGAGCTGGCGGGGCAGGACGACGTCGAGTCTCGGTTGATTGTGCAAGGTGGCAAAGGCTCAGGCAAGAAAGCCGAGCCGCAGTGGGCTTTGCATCATGGTCCGATCACCCGCAATCGCGTCCCTAAGCTGACGCAACCACGCTGGACCCTGCTGGTTCAGGGCCTGGATCTGCATGTGCCGGCCGCACACGACATCTTGCGCCAGTTCCGTTTCGTGCCGGATGCGCGGGTGGACGACCTGATGATCTCGTATGCCAGCGATGGGGGTGGGGTCGGGCCGCATTACGATTCTTATGACGTCTTCCTATTGCAGGTTCACGGATGCAGGCGGTGGCGCGTGGGCCGCATTCAAGATCCGGCCCTGGTGCCTGATATGCCGGTGAAGATTCTGGCGAATTTCGAGCCAGAAGAAGAGTACGTCCTAGAGCCTGGAGACATGCTGTATCTGCCGCCTCGATGGGGGCATGACGGTATCGCCGAAGGCGAATGCATGACCTGCTCTGTGGGGTTCCGCGTGCCGGAGACCACCGAGTTGGTTCGCGATGTGCTGGTTCGCTTGACGGAAGAGCTGGAACCACATGATCCGCCCAAGCTGTATCGTGATCCGAAGCAAACGGCCACGCCAGAGCCCGCCCGCATCCCAGTCGATTTGCAGCAATTCACCCTGGACGCTGTGGCCAAGGCTTTGCAAGATCCCCTGGCGTTGAAAAGCGCCCTGGGCGAGATGTTGACCGAGCCCAAGCCACGGGTTTGGTTTGATTTGGGGGCCGAGCCTTTGCCGCCTGGGGTCGGGGTGGTTCTGGATGCGAAGACGCGCATGATGTACGACGATCAATGCATCTACGCCAACGGTGAATCATGGCGAGCCGCTGGCGCGGATGCCCGTGTACTGCGGGCCTTGGCGGATCGTCGGAGCTTGACCGCTGCGCAGGTGGGTCGGGTCAGCGACGAAGTTCGTGCCGTGCTTGAACAGTGGCTGGACGATGGTTGGCTGCACCCAAGCAATTGATCTGGAGGGTGGCGATGGCTGGTGAATCCGCGTTATCTGGTCGCTTTGACGGGTGGGCATCGTTTCAGGACCATCTGAATGCCGGGATGGCTGTGGTGGTTGCCGACCCCGTTGATTTATACCTTTGTGACCTGGACTACAAACACTGGCCCCTGGGCTCCAAAAGCATTGTCGACGCGTTTCATCAGTGGGTGATGGCCGGTGGGCGGGCGCAGTGCCACGCCTTGGCGTTGCAATGGGATGAGGTGGTGCGTGCACATCCGCGTTGGCTGGCGTGGCGTCAGCCGTGGTTGCACCGCGTGAAGTGCTTTCAGATGCCCGAGGAGTTGGTTCAGGGGCTGCATCCGCTGTTCATCGCGAAAGACCGATTGGCATTGCGCGTGTTGGATGAGCGAACCGGAGCCGGTATTTGGTCACGAGATCCCGTGACCATGGGTGAGTGGCTCACGGAGCTTGACGTTATTTTACAACGTTCTCAGGAAGCGAAGCCGGGCGGAACTTTGGGTTTATAGGGAAATGCCCGCGGTGTTGTACAATCGCAGGCTGAATGTGGAGCAACTCAAAAGTTGCGATGCATCCTCTGCCCTCGTCTCGTACATGTTATGGGACTGTGGGCTTTGCACATAGTTCCAAATACCCCGGTTTTTTGACACTCCTTTTGAGGACACAAGCATGAAAAAGTCGCTCCTGCTGGCTTCGCTGATCGCTGCTATGGCTCTGGCCGCTTGCGGTAAGAAAGAAGAACCCGCTGCTGAACCCGCATCTGCCGCTTCGGAAGTCGCTCCTGCCGCTTCGGAAGCCGCTCCCGCTGCTTCGGAAGCCGCTCCTGCCGCTTCGGAAGCCGCTTCTGCTGCTTCGGACGCTGCTCCTGCCGCTTCGGAAGCCGCTTCGAAGTAAGCCTTCGATCGCAGCTTAGCGAAAAAGCCGTCCGTCAGGGCGGCTTTTTTATGCCTTTATGCCTCCTGGCGTCGCGAGCTCGGGGCGTAGGGACACAAAAAAACCCGGCCAAGGCCGGGTTTTCCTTTGGTGCCAAGCTCGTGCTCAGGAAAGTTCGCTGAACAAATCTTTGGCGATGCGTTTGGCGGCGGCATCGTCTTGAGTTTGGTCGCGATCATCCACCACGTTGATGGTGGTTTGGGTGCCGCTGGCACGTACCAGAATGCGTTGAGGTTTGATTGGCGTGGTGTCAGCCTTTTTGCCAAACAGGCGAGCCCAAAAACCGGGTTTGGGGGCTTCCTTACCTGCACCCGGGAGGCGAACCTCGTAAACGCCTTTGATGCGATCTCGCGATTCAATGGTGTAAGCCTTGCGGTCAAGAGCCAAGCCTACCCGACGCCACACGGTTTCGAAGTCATCGTCTACCGTCAGGGTGCTTTGGTTATCAGCCATGCGCACGGGGGTGTATCCGGCTGCCGGCGTGGGTCTGGCCGAAGTCTGCTTGGCTTGCTCAGCCGCTTCCTTGCTGGCACCCAGGCGAACCATCAGGCGAGCCAGCATCTCAGATTCCAGCGCGGGATCCGAGCGGGGCACCCAGCGGGTCTCTTCCTTGCGACTGTTGGTGTATTCCTCGATCAGGCCTCGGTGGGTGATGTAGATTTCGCATCCCTTGGCAGTGCGTTCGATGCGAGTTTTGAACTGATCACGTTCGCCCGTGTCGTACAGGCCATCCAAAATGGTGCCCACCGTTTTTCGGATGATGTCTTGTGGCAGCTTGGCTCGGTTTTCAAGCCAGTTGGTTTCCATCAGCCCGGCAGCGGGCTGGTCTTCGACGAGCTCAAACCCGGCGTCGGTCCAGAAGGATCGCACCTGATCCCAGACTTGCTCGGGTGGAACGTTGAGAGACAGCCACCGAGTCTGACCGTCTCTTTGCAGCTTGACGTCACCGATCTGCCCTGGGGCCACCGATTCGGTGGCCTGCTGCACGTTCGGGATGTTCATGCTGTTGGCTGACACAATGGCGGGCGAGAGTTGTCCGTAACGCGATTGCCCCGGCAACTTGCTGAGGTCAGGGGGCACGTCCAGCGATACCACCTTGGAGCCCTCGGTGCGGTAATCTACCTTTTCCCCGAGGATGGATGGGCCGGTGGAGGAGCATCCGGCCATCAAGGCGGAGGTGGCTGTGGCCACGCTCAAGACTGCGGTCAGCGGACGACGTTGCTTGATCGACATGTGTATGGAATCCAAACGCTCAAGGCGCGACAGAAACGTGGATAGGCAAAAAGACTTCAGGAGGCTCCGGTCAGAGCACCCCGGTTTCACGCAAAGCGCTTTCAACCGCCTTCTGGGCAGGCTCCGTCAATGGAGTCAAAGGCAGCCGCAAGGTTCCGCCGGCTTTGCCCATGCGGGCCAGGGCCCACTTCACCGGAATCGGGTTGGGCTCGATGAACAGCTGCTTGTGCAGCGGCAGCAATTGCATGTGCAGCTCGACTGCACGGCGTGCATCTTTTTCAAGCGCTGCGGCGCACA
Source organism: Burkholderiales bacterium (assembly GCA_028864885.1). GTDB lineage: Bacteria > Pseudomonadota > Gammaproteobacteria > Burkholderiales > Burkholderiaceae_C > Aquabacterium. The sequence continues at coordinate 43,948 of JAGWLR010000012.1, forward strand.
GTTGAGCCATCGCCTTGGGCGCCACGTTGGCGGTGACGCTGATGTTGCCGTGCCCGCCCAGCAGCATCAAGGCCACGGCGGTGGGATCGTCGCCCGAGTAGATCTGAAAGCCTTTGGGCGCCTGCTTGATCAGCCACGCGGCGCGATCCAGGTTGCCGGTGGCCTCCTTGATGCCGATGATGCCGGGCAGTTGGGCCAGGCGCAGCGCCGTTTCAGGTGTCATGTCGGCCACAGTGCGACCGGGCACGTTGTACAGCACCATGGGGATGTCCACCGCCTCGGCGATGGTCTTGAAGTGCTGGTAGATGCCTTCTTGCGTGGGCTTGTTGTAGTAGGGCACGACCTGCAGGGTGCAGTCAGCTCCAACCTTTTTGGCGTATTCAGTCAGCTCGATCGCTTCGCGTGTGCAGTTGGCTCCGCAGCCAGCCATGATGGGCACACGGCCCGCGGCCTGTTCAACAGAAAGGCGGATGATTTCGCAGTGCTCTTCGACGGAAACGGTGGGCGACTCGCCCGTAGTGCCGACGACGCCGATGCAGTGGGTGCCTTCGGCGACATGCCAGTCCACCAGTTTGCGCAGGGTGTCGTAATCGACGCTGCCGTCTGGATGGAGGGGGGTGATCAATGCAACGATGCTGCCAAGAATAGGTTTCATCTTGATTCCTTCAATCTGTTAATTCTACCCAGTCAGGCACAACGCCAAATGAAGTTGGCGATATCGAGGATGAGTCCGGCGCGAAAGTACATCATGAACACCACAGTCAACAACAAAACCAGAACCAGGTAGAGCCCTATTCTGCGGGTGCGGGGCGACAGTGGGCTCATGTTCGCTGGGGGATAAGCTGGTGAACGGGTGGGTGAAGGCGGTCTTCCCGGATCGTTAGGTTGAGCAGGGCTGCCATCAAGCTCAAGGCGGCAGCCAGCCACCACACGGGCAGGTAGCTTCCGGTTTGGTCATAAAGATAGCCACCCAGCCAGACACCGGTGAATGAGCCGATCTGATGGGAGAGGAACACGAAGCCACCCAGCATGGACAGGTGTTGCACCCCCATCATCTGAGCGACGATGGCGTTGGTGGGGGGAACGGTGGACAGCCACAGTGCGCCCATCACGGCCGCGAAGATGCCAACCGTCATGGGAGTCAAGGGCGTCAGGACGAAGGCCGCGATGTTCAGGGCGCGCAGAAGATAGATGGCCGACAGGATCCACGACTTGCGCCAACGCTGACCCAGGGCACCGGTGGAATACGTGCCAATCACGTTGAACAAGCCGATCAAGGCCAGGGCAGTGGTGGCTGTGTCGGGAGGCAGTTGTCGGTCTTTGAGGTAGCTGGGCAAGTGGATGCCAATGAAGGCCAACTGGAAGCCGCACACAAAGTATCCGGCCGTCAGCAGGAGGTATCCACGATGTGAAAAAGCTTGTTTGAGGGCTTGGCCGCTGCTGAGGCCGGGGTGCTCGCTCGACCCTAGGCCTTGGATGGGGCGGTCATGTAGCCCCAGTGCGACCGGCAGAATCAAGATGGCCGCGGTCGCCAGGGCCATCAAGGCAGGAGCCCAACCCAGGTGTTGGATGAGCCAACTGGCAAGTGGCACCATGAGGAATTGTCCGAATGACCCCGCCGCACCCGTGATCCCCATGGCCATGGAGCGCTTGTCAGCCGGCACATGTCTGCCCAGCACGCCATAAATGACGGAATAGGTGGTGCAGGCCTGTGCCAACCCGATGGTGACCCCCGTGGCGAGCGTGAACCAGATCGGCGTGGGGGCCAGGGCCATGCCGATGAGTCCGAGGGCATAAAGAAGGCAGCCGGCCCAGATCACTTTCAGCGCGCCGCGCCGATCGGCCCACCAGCCAACGAGGGGGCCGGCGGCGCCCCACACCAGATTCTGGATGGCCAATGCGAAGGAATAGGTTTCGCGGCTCCAGTTGTGGGCACCGGTAATGGGTTGTAGCCACAAGCCGAAGCCGTGGCGAATGCCCATGGAGAGGGTCACGATGACGGCGCCGCAAATCAGCAGTTGTCCCAGCGGCAGGGACCGATCAGAGTGGGGCATGAAGGGACGGGCACCAGCCCAGCATGAACAAAGAGGAGTCCGACAGTGGCGCTGCGCCGGGTCAGATCTGCATGTTCATGATATCTGTGTAGGCCTGAACCAGTTTGTTGCGCACCTGGACCGCCGATTGGAAACCCAACTGGGCTTTTTGCATGGCGATCATGGTGTCTTCCAGGCTGACCGTGGGGTTATCAAACTGGACTTCACGCTGCATGGTGGTCGCCTGTTCTTGCGCGGCGCTGATGGAGCGCAAGGCGCTGCTGAACGAGGTCTGAAAGCTGGGTTGCTCGACACCGCCGGTGGCTGAGGTGGCTTGTTGGTTGACCTTGGCCTGAACGCGCTGGGCGACGTCGGCCATGCCGGCGCGGGTGGCGGCTTGGGCGAAATCAAAGGGCTTCAGTTTCAGATCCATGATGTCGATATCCCGACGGACAGTGATTCAGCTCATCACAATTCACACTCTACGGACTTCCGGCTAGGTCATAGACGGAAAGAAGGCGGCATTTCAGTCGCTGTTCCCGGCACTTTTCCCCGGCAGGCTTCCAAATAATGGGGCTGTTTTCGCGGGAATGCGGCATCGTGTCATATCGGTGCGCATCCCAACGCACCGAACGCCCATGGAAGTCACTGTCGCACAACCTCAAAACGTCGTAGCCGCTGCACCAGGTGTCGTGGTCGAAAATCAGCCGTCTGGCTTGGTCCAGCGTCTGAATGCGTTGCCAGCGCAAAAGAAGATCATGCTGGGGGGGGGCATCGCGGCCCTGATCGCGATCTTCATTGCCATGTTGATGTGGGGCCGGGAGGGGGATTACCGGGTTCTGTATGCCAACTTGTCTGACAAGGACGGTGGTGCGATCGTTGCGCAGTTGCAGCAGATGAATGTGCCCTACAAGTACACGGATGGCGGTGCCGCGATCCTGGTGCCGGCCGACAAGGTGCACGACATTCGCCTGAAGCTGGCTGCCGCCGGTTTGCCCAAGGGCACGGTGACCGGCTTTGAATTGATGGAGACTCAGAAGTTCGGCGTGACTCAGTTTCAGGAACGCTTGAATTTCCAGCGCGGTCTGGAAGGCGAACTGGTGCGTTCGATCCAAACCTTGTCGGGCGTTCAAAGTGCCCGCGTGCATTTGGCGCTGCCGAACCAGAACGGTTTTTTCCGTGAGCAGCAAAAACCTTCTGCTTCCGTGGTGCTGAATCTGTATCCCGGTCGCACCCTGGATCGCAGCCAGATCGCTGGCATCGTGCATCTCGTGGCTTCCAGCGTGCCTGAGATGTCGCCCAAGGCCGTGAGCGTTCTGGACCAAAGCGGCACGTTGCTGTCGGGCGATCCGGATTCGTCCAGCCAAACCGGATTGGATGCGCAGCAACTCCAGTATGTGCACCAGATCGAAACCAGCTACTTGCAGCGCATTCGTGACATCCTGGAGCCCGTGGTGGGCAAAGACAACTTCCGTGCCCAAGTGACGGCAGACGTTGATTTCAACCAGACCGAATCGACCGCGGAAGAATACAAGCCCAACCAGGGGCAAAACCCCGCCACCGTCCGCAGCACGCAAAGCTCGGAGCAGGTTGGTGCTGGCAGCGCCCAGCCTTCCGGCATTCCGGGGGCGATGAGCAACCAGCCGCCGGTGCCTGCCACCGCGCCGATCAACGGGGCATCGCAACCCCTGCAGGCCGCGCAGGGGGCGACCAGCACGACCGGGGGCAGCAGCCGTCGCGAGGCGGTGACGAACTACGAGGTGGACAAAACCGTGCGGGTGACACGCAATGCCACCGGCTCGATCAAGCGCATCAACGCTGCGGTGGTGATCAACAACCGCACGGTGACCGACGCCAAGGGCAAGACATCCACTCAGCCAATCCCGCAAGAGGAACTCGACAAGCTGACGGCTCTGGTGCAAGAAACGATTGGCTACGACCAACAACGTGGCGATTCGGTCAAGGTGGTCAATACCTCATTCCAGATTCCCAAGGAAGAGCCAGATACGACCCCGATGTGGCAGCGCCCGGAAACCGTAGACATGCTGCGGACACTGGCTGTACCTGGGGCTCTGACCTTGGCTGCGCTGATTGTCGTGTTTGGCGCGATCCGTCCAGCCATCCGCGCTGCGCGTCCTGAGACCAAAGCAACACCTGACACGGCGAAATTGACGGCGGTAGTGGACGATCCCAACGAGTTGCCACAGATTGATGAACTGCCCCCGGGCATGGTACGTGGCCCCGATGGCCGCATGATGCCGGCCCTGGAAGGGCCCTTGGTGGATGATCGCCTGGAGAGTGCTAGAAGTCTGGCCAAGGAAAACCCCGCTGCCATGGCCACCTTGGTTCGCAGTTGGATGACGGAGGCCTGAGATGCCCAGCAGCATTGCCAATCTGGAAGACAAGAATATTGAAGACGCCGCCATCTTGCTGATGTCGATCGGCGAGGAGCAAGCTGCGGAAGTGTTCAAGCACCTGGAACCCAAGGAGGTTCAGGCGCTGGGCGAAACCATTGCCCGCCTGAAATCCGTTCCGCGTGATCGGGTGGAAGGGGTGTTGCAGCGCTATTCACATGATTCGACGGATTTGGGCATCCTGGTGCCTGATACGGACGAGTACATCAAGGCCGTGTTGCGCAAGGCGCTGGGCGATGACAAGGCCAATTTGCTGATCGATCGCATCATTCAAGGCAGCGATGTCACCGGCATCGAAAGCCTGAAGTGGATGGACCCGGGTTCGATTGCCGAACTGTTGCGCAATGAGCATCCTCAGATCGTGGCAGCCATCCTGGTTCACCTGGATCCAGACCTTTCTTCGTCGGTTTTGAAAGCGTTTACCGAGCGTCATCGCAACGAAGTGATGGTACGGATCGCGACCCTGGACGGGATTCAACCAGCGGCCTTGAAGGATTTGAACGAAGTGCTGTCGCGTGTGCTGGCCGGTGGGGCTCAGGTGCGCAAGGCCTCGTTGGGTGGTGTGAAGCCTGCGGCAGAGATCATCAACTTGATGGGTACCAGCCTAGAAACCTCTGTTTTGGATTACATCCGCGAGGCCGATGGCGATCTGGCGCAGAAGATCATGGACAACATGTTCACCTTCGACGACCTGATCAAGCTGGACGACAAGGGCTTCCAGTCCCTGCTCAAGGAAGTGCAGACCGAGTCGCTCATCATCGCGCTCAAGGGTGGCTCGCCCGAAATTCGCGAGAAGGTGTTCAAGAACATGTCGAGCCGCGCAGCCGAAACGCTACGCGAAGACCTGGAATCCCGCGGCCCTGTCAAGCTGTCCGAAGTGGAAGCCGAGCAAAAGGAATTGCTCAAGATCGTGCGTCGTCTGGCAGACGAAGGTCAGATCGTGTTGAGCAGCGGAGGCGACGATGAGTACGTCTAAACCTGGACAGCCACCGGGTGGCGGGCAAGGCGGCTCTGGCAACCCTTACGCGCGCTTCATTCCGAAGGAAGAACTCGGTAGCGTGCAGGCCTGGAATCCTCAAACCTTTGCCGCACCCGGCAACCGGGCTGCTGAGGGTGAGGGCGGTATCCGCAAGCCGACCTTAGCCGAGCGTGCCGCAGCAGAAGTGAAGCCATTTGGCCGCCCTGGCGCTGCGGGCGCAACGGCTCCAACCGGTGCCAAGCCTGAGGCGGCCAGACCCGCTGCGCCCCCGACGGCGCAAGCCAAGCCCGCGCCTAAGCGCCCAGTGGTCGGGGGAGTGCCGGGCGAAGAACCGATTACTGAGCCCCAACCAGAAGTGGCGCCACCTTCCGCACCCAATGTGGACGAACTGGTGCAAGAGGCCCGTCAATCGGGTTACCAGGACGGTTATCGCAATGGGCTGGCGGCCTTGGAGGCTTACAAGCAAACGCAGGCTGCCCAGATGGCCGTGTTCATGAACGACCACGTGGGTGCCTTGGCTGCGGATTTTCACAAACGGCTGGATGCACTGGAGCAGCAGTTGGCCGGCCGCATTGCCGGGGTTGCCCTGGAGTTGGCCCGCCAAGTGGTGCGCAGCGAGATCCATCAAAACCCGGAAGTGGTGGTGGAGGTGGCCGAGCAAGCCTTGGCCGCTTTGTTGACTTCGGCAAAGCAGATCGTGCTGCGTCTTCATCCAGACGACTTTGCACTGTCACAAGGGCATTTGTCGGAAATGCTGGAAGCGCGTGGTGCACGGGCAGTGCCTGATCCATCAATTGTCCGCGGCGGCTGCCTGATCGAGTCAGACATCGCCGTGGTGGACGCCACCGTGGAAGCTCGCTGGGAGCGTGCCGCCGCGGCGATGGGCCATCAGGCCCCCTGGAACAACGGGCATGAGCCCGCTACGCCCACGCCGGTGATGCCCATCGAAGACGTAGACGAAGACGACGAACCCATCGCAGGTTCGGATACGCCAAAGGGTGACGCAGTATGAACATGCCCATTCAAGCCAACGACACCGTCACAGCCGATCGCTGGGGCCGCTTTCTGGACGACATGGACACCTGTGCCGGCACCCCCATGCCGCTGGAAAGCCAGGGCAAGCTGGTGAAGGTGGCCGGCTTGGTCCTGGAGGCGGCTGGTTTGCGTTTGCCGGTTGGCGCCGTCTGCGAGATCCACTCTGAAACGCGCATGGAGTCGACCCCGGTTCTGGCCGAAGTGGTGGGTTTCACGGGGGATCGAGCCTTTTTGATGCCCACCGCCGAGGTGCATGGCCTGTCGAGCGGGGCCCGCGTGGTACCGCGCACCACGCCCATCAACCCGCCGGTACTGGGGCGTCCCAACCACCCCTGGCGTCGAAGCGAAGACCGCACGCGCCATTTGCCGATTGGCAGCGGCCTGCTGGGTCGCGTGGTCAATGCCGAGGGCCAGCCGCTGGATCGGGGTGGCCCTTTGCATCATGTGAGAAACGAACCCCTTGTGCGTCGTTCGATCAACGCCATGGACCGCGATCCGGTACGCCTGCCGCTGGACACGGGGGTGCGCGCCATCAATTCGATGTTGACGGTTGGCCGTGGTCAGCGGATCGGCTTGTTTGCCGGCTCTGGCGTGGGTAAATCTGTGCTGTTGGGCATGATGGCCCGCTACACCCAGGCCGATGTCATTGTGGTCGGGCTGATTGGCGAGCGGGGCCGCGAAGTCAAGGAATTCATCGAAGACATCCTGGGCGAGGAAGGTCTGGCGCGTTCGGTGGTGGTGGCGGCTCCAGCCGATGCGCCCCCGCTGACCCGGATGCAAGGGGCGAACTACGCCACGGCGATTGCCGAGCACTTCCGCGATCAAGGTTTGCACGTGCTGCTGCTGATGGATTCGCTTACTCGCTATGCGATGGCACAGCGTGAAATCGCGCTGGCCATTGGCGAGCCGCCCGCCACCAAAGGCTATCCCCCTTCGTGTTTTGCCAAGCTGCCCCAGTTGGTCGAGCGCAGCGGCAATGGTCTGAATGGCCACGGCTCGATCACGGCGTTCTACACCGTGTTGTCTGAGGGCGATGACCAGCAAGACCCCATCGCAGACGCAGCTCGGGCCATTCTGGATGGGCACATTGTCTTGTCGCGTGAATTGGCCGAGTCTGGACACTTCCCGGCGATCGACATCGAACGATCGGCCTCACGCGTGATGCACAACGTGGCGGAGCAGCACCACATTGAAGATTCGCGTCGGTTCCGCCAACTGTGGTCGAAGTACAGCAAAGCCAAGGATTTGATTCAGCTCGGTGCTTATGCACCTGGTCACGACATGGAGTTGGACAACGCCGTTCGTAGCCATCCTGAGATGGTTCGATTGCTTCAACAAGACATGCATACACCCGCTCATCTCGCGGACAGCGTCGAGCAGTTGCATCACATTGTCAATCACTGATGGCCACAAACACACCCGGTCAGGAGTAGTCAGACATGAGTGCATTGCAGCCACTGTTCTTGGTTCTGGAATCCGCCGAGAAGGCGCGGGACGACGCTCGCTCCGAGATGGAAGCCGCTCGCCGTGCCTACGAGGCAGCACGCCAACAGGGGCAATCGCTTCAAGATTGGCGCCAGGAATATCAAACCCGCTGGCAATCGCAATTCCGTCAATCCGGCGGCGTGGAAATCGTGCGTTGCTATCAGGATTTCATGCAGCGCTTGGGCGAGGCCGTGTCCGAGCAGGAGCGCAAGGTCGAGCAGACGCGCTTGTACATGGAACGGTGTCGTGAACTGCTGATTGAGCGTGAACGCAAAGTGGCCGCTGTCGGGCAATTGATCGAGCGGCGACAAAAAGAGGCTGCGCTGGTCCAGCACCGTCAAGAACAGAAAGCGACCGATGAAATCGCCTCGCGCGCCGGTCGAGCCAAGAACCAAGGGCTCGCGCCCAACTCGTTTTAAAAAGGAGTCGCCATGAATGCGCCCCTCAAACCGACAGCGATGAATGTCCTGACGACCTCGTCCACACCGAGTTCAGCCGTTCTCAATGACCTGGTTTCGCGCATGAATGCGCAGACCGGCGGCACCATGCAGGAGGAGCAAAAAGCGGCCTTCTCGAAGTGGTTGGAGCGTCATACCTCGTCAACGGCCTCGGCCGATGCGGTGAATCAGGCTGCCAAGGCCACGCCCGTGCAGATGAAGGCGCCGCAACCGGCTCAGCAGGCGGTGAAAGCGCCAGAGCATCAACCGGAAAAGCAGCCGAATAAGCAGGCGCAAAAATCCACGTCGAA
>JAGWLR010000172.1 GCA_028864885.1 Burkholderiales bacterium
GACTTCGAGGGCACCCCCATCATGCGCACATGGAACATCGTGCATGAGGCATCCAAGGTGCTGTCACCCGCTGCCGAGGCCTTTCGCTATTACCTCATCGAACACGCGGAAACATGGCTCAAACAGCGCGACGGCCTGCTGTTGGACGCCCCCGCGAACACTTGAACACACGGGCTTGACAAGTCTTTACACAAGAACACACACCCACCGTCAACACGGGCAGAGCCGGCCGCGTTGAAGACTCATGACCGGCACCCATGACCTTCACGGCCGTGTCATCTAACCCAACAAGAGGAACCTGTCATGAAGATTCAACTCGCAACCCTGACCCTGCTGACTGCCATCGCTGCGCCGGTTCTCGCTCAAAGCGCCACCCCAGCGACACCCGCTACCCCCGCTGCCAGCAGCCAACTGCGCCAGGACAACCGCGAAGTGCATCGCGACAACCGTGACATCCGCCGTGACAACCGCGATATCCGCCGCGACAAAACCGATATCCGTCAGGACAAAACGGGCATGAAGCAGGATGCAGCCGAGCTGCGTCAAGATCGCCGAGAAGGCGACAAGCAGGAAGTGCAAAAAGACCAGCGTGACCTGCGCCAGGATCACCGCGAACTGAACGGCGACCGCAAGGACATGCATCATGATCGCGTCGAGCGCCAGCAAGACAAGGTGGAACGTCATCAAGACAAGATCGAGCGCCATCACGATCGCAAGGCCGCTCACTGATCGACCCTCAAACCGACCATCAATCGGCAGCAAATAAAAACAATCAACTTGGTTTTTGGCCCCTTCGGGGGCCGTTTTTCATTGCAGCGCAGCAAATGCGGTTCCGTCTGAAATAATCGGGGATCTTTCCCTCTCTCAATCTAAGGATCGAACCATGACTCGTGAAGTCGTTTTCGTGGGCGCCGCCCGTACTGCCATTGGCTCTTTTGGTGGTTCTCTCAAGGATGTTCCCCCTGCCGACCTGGGCGCGCTGGTCATCAAGACAGCCCTGGAACGCGCTGGCGTGGCGCCGAAGGACGTCGGCCACGTAGTGATGGGTCATGTGATCCCTTCGGTGCCGCAAGATGCCTACATCAGCCGCGTGGCTGCGCTGAATGCCGGCGTGCCCCAGGAAACCCCCGCGTTCAACGTCAACCGCCTGTGCGGATCCGGTCTGCAAGCCATCGTGTCGGCCGCACAAGCCGTTCTGCTGGGTGACTGCGACATCGCTGTCGGCGCTGGTGCCGAATCGATGAGCCGCGGCGCCTACCTGGTCACCTCCAACCGTTGGGGTGCACGCATGGGCGACGTCAAGATGCTCGACTACATGCTGGGTGCCCTGCACGACCCCCGCATGCACATTCACATGGGCATCACCGCCGAGAACGTGGCCGCTCGCTATGACATCACCCGTCAACAGCAAGACGCCTACGCCGTGCAGTCGCAAGAACGCGCGGCCAAGGCCATCGCTGCCGGCGTGTTCAAGGAGCAGATCGTCCCCGTCGAGATCAAGACCCGCAAGGGCGTGGTGCTGTTCGACACCGACGAAGGCGTGAAGGCCGACACCAGCCTCGACGCCCTGGCCAAGATGAAGCCGGCTTTCAAGAAAGAAGAAGGCACCGTCACCGCCGGTAACGCTTCGACACTGAACGATGGCGCTGGCGCTGTGGTCATGGCCTCCGCCGAGAAGGCCAAGGCCCTCGGTCTCAAGCCACTGGCACGCCTGGTTTCCTATGCTCACGCGGGCGTCGAGCCCGAGTACATGGGCATTGGCCCCGTGCCCGCCTCCAAGCTGGCCCTGGAAAAAGCCGGCCTGAAGGTGTCTGATCTGGATCTGATCGAATCCAACGAAGCCTTTGCTGCTCAGGCATGTGCGGTGGCCAAGGAACTCGGCTTCCCCGCAGACAAGACCAACCCGAACGGTTCGGGTATTTCGCTGGGTCACCCCGTGGGTGCCACCGGCGCGATCCTGACCACCAAGGCCATCTACGAGCTGCAGCGCACCGGCGGCCGCTACGCCCTGATCACCATGTGCATCGGCGGTGGTCAAGGCATTGCGCTGATCATTGAACGCGTCTGACGTCTGCTCAATTCAAAAAGTCAAAAGCCCGATTCGTCGGGCTTTTTTATTTCCGGAAATATTGGATTTATTTGTCCTAGAAAATCACTTTGATATTGAGAATTCAATTCTTTTTGAAAAAGCTGCAAAACCACCCCCTAGATCTTGGGGGCGGCATATTGCACGAAGGCAACCAAAAATGTGCACAACACACAGATAGGGAAATTTGCACGCTGGCACCCCCCCTGTTTCAGGTTCGCATCGCCCCACGCTCCCCAGGCTAGCGTTAGT
>JAGWLR010000093.1 GCA_028864885.1 Burkholderiales bacterium
TGTTGATCTTTTTACTTTTGCTTTTGACTTTCATGGCTGGGATAATACGCAGATGCCTGCGATTCAACTAACTACTGCCGAGCGCAAAGCCCATCGGGCTGATGCGCACCATCTGGACCCCGTTGTGATGATTGGCGGTGAGGGACTCACCCCCGCCGTCTTGAAAGAAGCCGACTCAGCCTTGAAAGCACACGGGCTGATCAAAGTTCGTGTTCTGGGCGACGACCGCCAAGTTCGCGAAGAGATGTTCGCTCAGATGTGCGACCAACTCGATGCGGCGCCGATTCAACACATTGGCAAGCTCTTGGTGCTGTGGCGCCCCATCCCCAACAAAGCACCAGATGATGCCGCAGAGCGTCGCAACCCAGGGCCGCGTGAAGTCAAGATCCTCAAATTCTCCAAGAGTGGCACCCGTCGCCCAGAGGTCAAAAAGGTGCAGGTCATGGGCAATCAGCGCGTCACGGCTGGGGGCTTGATCAAGCGCGCCAAAAAGCGAGTCACCAGTAAAAAGAAAACGGGTTGAAGATTGGAATCCAACGCCGCATTCAGCGGCGTTTTTTATGGCTGTGCCGTTCGCCCAGACAAGCGCCAGGACAAAGCCATCAGTACCACGATCTTGATCCAGAAAAGGCTGGCAGACAGCCCATGAAGCGCACCGAAAGACAGGCGCGTGGGCTGACCAGCCTTGGCCGCCTCAATCATGGGATGCAAGGCAAACTCTCCAAAAACGGTCAGAAATAGCGCGGCCAGGATCATCAGCAATTCACCCGACATGACCTGGGCATTTTGTCCGTTTTCGTGCGCGAGGCGAACGCGTCGACGCTCAAACAGAAACATCAGGATGGCCATAGCGAGGCTCACCTTGGCTTCGACCGCAAAGATTTGCCCTGCCCCCTGCCCCGCCAGTTGCACTGGCAAAACGGCAAACAAGGACGGGGCCGCCAGGGCTCCGACAGCGAGCACGGCCCCAGCCCAGAGGGTGGACAGCCATGCCTGAGTCCGATCTGCTGAAATTTTCATATGATCAGATGTAGCGCACTTCGATGATTTCGTAGTTGCGTACACCGCCGGGCGCTTGCACCGTGGCGACATCACCGGCCTCTTTGCCAATCAGCGCACGAGCAATCGGTGAGCTGATCGAGATCAGGCCATGCTTCAGATCGGCTTCGTCATCGCCAACGATCTGATAGGTGACGACGTCGCCAGTGGATTCGATTTCCATCTCAACGGTGGCACCGAAAACGACGCGCCCGCCGGCATCCAGACTGGATGGATCGATGATCTGGGCCGCAGAGAGCTTGCCTTCGATTTCATTGATACGGCCTTCGATGAAGCCTTGCTTGTCTTTGGCGGCATCGTATTCGGCGTTTTCAGACAGGTCACCTTGGGCACGGGCCTCAGCAATGGCTTGCACCACGGCAGGACGCTCAACGTGCTTCAAGCGGTGCAGTTCTTCCTTCAGCTTTTCTGCGCCGCGCTTGGTGATGGGAATGGTCGACATGGTGTGTCTCGCAAAAAAATACGGGTCTGAAATGAACGGAGCCGCTGCCCTGACCATCTTCAAAGATGTACGTCGGGCGCGGCCCACTTGAAATTTGGCTGCCGGGCGGTAGGTATGGCCACCCAGGCAAGCCCACAGTTTAGTGCAGTTTGGCGTGCAGCTCTTGCAGTGAATACACCACCAGGTCGTCCTGGTGCTTCAGGGCCTCAACAGCGGCTTCGCAGCCAGCCATGGTCGTGTAGTACGTGACACGGTTGGCCAATGCTGCCTGGCGGATGCTGCGCGAGTCGGCAATCGCAGTACGGGTTTCGTCCACCGTGGTGAACACCAGTTGGATCTCGCCAGCCTTGATAGCATCAGAGATGTGTGGACGGCCGTCCTTCACCTTGTTGACAGGCTTCACGGGTACGCCAGCGGCCGCGATGGCTGCAGCGGTGCCCTTGGTGGCCACCACATTGAAGCCCAGGGCGATCAGGTCCTTGGCCACAGCCACGGCACGCGCCTTGTCACCATCCTTGACGGAGATGCACACGGTGCCCTTGGTTGGCAGACGCGAACCGGCGCCCAGCTGCGACTTCAACATGGCTTCGCCGAAGGTGTCGCCCACGCCCATGACTTCACCGGTCGAACGCATTTCAGGGCCAAGGACGGGGTCCACGCCAGGGAACTTGTTGAACGGGAAGACGGCTTCCTTGACGGTGAAGTAAGGCGGCACCACTTCGCGAGGAGCCTTGCCATCAGGCGACTTCTGGCCTTTCAGCTTCTGGCCTGCCATACAACGTGCGGCAATCTTGGCCAGGGGCTGACCGGTAGCCTTGGACACGTAGGGCACGGTACGCGAGGCACGTGGGTTGACTTCAAGCACGTACACAGTGGCTTCGTTCAGGCCCTTGGTCACATCGCCTTGGATGGCGAACTGCACGTTCATCAAACCGACCACGTTCAGGGCCTTGGCCATGACAGCGGTTTGGCGACGCAGTTCGTCTTGCAGCTCTGCGCTCAGGGTGTATGGAGGCAGCGAGCAAGCGGAGTCACCGGAGTGAACGCCAGCCTGTTCGATGTGCTCCATGATGCCGCCGATCATGGTGTCGGTGCCATCAGCAATACAGTCCACGTCGACTTCCACCGCGTCGTTCAGGAAGCGGTCGAGCAACACAGGCGACTTCTCGGAGACACGAACGGCTTCGCGCATGTAGCGCTCCAGGTCCTTGTCACCATGCACGATTTCCATCGCGCGGCCACCCAACACGTAGGAAGGACGCACCACCAATGGGTAGCCAATTTCGTTGGCCAGCTTGATGGCTTCATCTTCGGTGCGAGCGGTGCGGTTAGGCGGCTGCTTCAGGCCCAGCTTGTGCAGCAGAGCTTGGAAGCGCTCGCGGTCTTCCGCGATGTCGATGCTGTCTGGGGTGGTGCCGATGATGGGCACGCCATTGGCTTCGAGGTCCAAAGCGAGCTTCAGAGGGGTCTGACCACCGTACTGAACGATCACGCCAACAGGCTTTTCCTTGTCGACGATTTCCAGCACGTCTTCCAGGGTGACGGGCTCGAAGTACAGGCGATCAGAGGTGTCGTAGTCGGTCGAAACGGTCTCTGGGTTGCAGTTAACCATGATGGTTTCGTAACCGTCTTCGCGCATGGCCAAAGCGGCGTGCACGCAGCAGTAGTCGAACTCAATACCTTGACCGATACGGTTCGGGCCACCGCCCAGCACCATGATCTTCTTCTTGTCGGTGGGTTCGGCTTCGCACTCGCCGCCTTCGTTCTCGTAGCACGAGTACATGTAGGCGGTTTGGGTGGCGAACTCAGCCGCGCAAGTGTCCACGCGCTTGTACACGGGGCGCACGCCCAGCGATTGGCGAGCCTTGCGCACAGCGTGTTGGTCGGTGCCCATCAGCTTGGCCAAGCGGCGATCCGAGAAGCCCTTCTTCTTCAGATAGCGCAGCTCTTCAGCGGTCAGCGACTCCAAATTGCGGGCCTTGACGTCGGCTTCGGTCTTGATGATGTCTTCGATCTGAGCCAGGAACCAGGAGTCGACCTTGGTTTCTTCAAAGACTTCATCCAGGCTCATGCCCAGACGGAAAGCATCGCCCAGGAACAGGATACGCTCGGGACCGGGGGTGCCGATCTCTTCGATCACTTCGTCCTTGTCGTTGCTGCGCTCGGTCAGGCCGTCAATGCCGGTTTCCAGACCACGCAGGGCCTTTTGGAAGGACTCCTGGAAGGTGCGGCCCATGGCCATCACTTCGCCCACGGACTTCATCTGAGTGGTCAGGCGGCTGTCAGCAGCGGGGAACTTCTCGAAAGCGAAACGAGGGATCTTGGTGACCACGTAGTCGATCGAAGGCTCGAACGATGCGGGGGTTGCGCCACCGGTGATGTCGTTCTTCAACTCGTCGAGGGTGTAGCCGATCGACAGCTTGGCGGCGATCTTGGCGATCGGGAAGCCAGTGGCCTTGGATGCCAGCGCTGACGAACGCGACACACGTGGGTTCATTTCGATCACGATCATCCGGCCGTTTTCGGGATTGATCGAGAACTGCACGTTCGAACCGCCGGTTTCCACGCCGATTTCGCGCAGGATGGCGATGGAGGCGTTACGCAGCAGTTGGTATTCGCGGTCGGTCAGGGTCTGGGCGGGTGCCACGGTGATGGAGTCACCGGTGTGGATGCCCATGGGGTCCAAGTTTTCGATCGAGCAAACGATGATGCAGTTGTCCGCCTTGTCGCGAACCACTTCCATTTCGTACTCTTTCCAACCGATCAGCGATTCTTCAATCAGCAGTTCGTTGGTTGGCGACAGGTCCAGACCACGCTTACAGATCTCTTCGAATTCTTCAGGGTTGTAGGCAATGCCGCCGCCGGTACCGCCCAGCGTGAAGCTGGGGCGAATGACCATGGGGAAGCCAGCGCCACCGATTTCGGCCTGAATGCGCTTTTGCACGCCCCAAGCTTCTTCCATGCTGTGGGCAATGCCCGACTTGGCGGAGTCCAGACCAATCTTGGTCATGGCTTCCTTGAATTTCTGGCGGTCTTCGGCCTTCTCGATCGCGTGCTCGTTGGCACCGATCATTTCGACCTTGTACTTGTCCAGCACACCATGCTTGTGCAGGTCGAGTGCGCAGTTCAGCGCGGTCTGGCCGCCCATGGTGGGCAGGATCGCATCAGGACGCTCTTTGGCGATGATGCGCTCAACCACCTGCCAGGTGATGGGCTCGATGTACGTGACGTCCGCCGTGTTCGGGTCGGTCATGATGGTCGCAGGGTTGCTGTTGACCAGGATGACCTTGTAGCCCTCTTCGCGCAGGGCCTTGCAGGCCTGGGCGCCAGAGTAGTCGAATTCGCAGGCCTGACCGATGATGATCGGGCCGGCACCAATGATCAGGATGCTTTTAATGTCTTGACGCTTAGGCATTCTTCTTCTCCATCAATGCCACGAAGCGATCGAACAGATAGCTGATGTCATGCGGTCCGGGCGAGGCTTCAGGGTGACCCTGGAAGCAGAAAGCGGGTTTGTCGGTGCGGGCCAGTCCCTGCAGCGTGCCGTCGAACAGCGAGATGTGCGTGGCGCGTAGGTTGGCGGGCAGCGTCTTGGCATCCACGGCGAAACCGTGGTTCTGGCTGGTGATGCTGACGCGACCGGTGTCCAAGTCCTTCACGGGGTGGTTGCCGCCGTGGTGACCGAAAGACATCTTGTAGGTCTTGGCGCCACAGGCCAAGGCCATGATCTGGTGACCCAGGCAGATCCCAAAGGTGGGAATGCCGGTTTCCATCAGTTCCTTGGCTGCCGCGATGGCGTAGTCGCATGGCTCGGGGTCGCCGGGGCCATTGGACAGGAAGATGCCATCCGGCTTGTACTTCAGAACTTCGGCGGCAGGCGTCTTGGCGGGCACCACGGTGACCTTACAGCCGCGCTCGGCCAGCATGCGTAGGATGTTGCGCTTCACGCCAAAGTCGTAAGCCACCACGTGGAACTTGGCGTTTTCAACCTTGCCAAAGCCGGGCTTGCCGCCCAGTTGTGGGTTGACCAGTTTCCATTCGGTTTCAGTCCACTCTGCCACGTCGGTGCGGGTCACGACCTGAGCCAGGTCGAGGCCGGCCATGCTCGGCGCGGCTTTGGCCTTGGCCACCGCGTCGGCGATGATGGCATCGGTGACTTTTTCGCCAACCGGCAGTGCCACGATGCAACCGTTCTGGGCACCCTTGGTGCGCAGAATCCGGGTCAGCTTGCGGGTGTCGATGTTGGCAATGCCCACCGTGCCCTCTGCTTGCAAGTACTGCGACAGCGTCTGAGTCTGGCGGAAGTTGGAAGTGCGGATGGGCAGATCCTTGATGATCAGACCAGCGGCATGGACTTTCGAGGCTTCGACGTCTTCACCGTTGACGCCGTAGTTACCGATGTGCGGATACGTCAGGGTGACGATCTGCTTGCAGTAGCTGGGGTCGGTGAGGATTTCCTGGTAGCCGGTCAAGGAGGTGTTGAACACCACTTCGCCGACTGTGTGACCGGTAGCACCGATCGAAGAGCCTAGAAAGACCGTGCCGTCTGCGAGGGCCAGAAGAGCTTGGGGCAGTACGGGCAGCACGGGTTCATTCTCCGTTTGTTGTGCGCGCCCAGCTCTGCCCTTGTCTTGCTGGCCTGGCGTACAGGCGCGACAAGTTCGAGTCCAGTAAAGGAAACGGTACGGGTTTCGCTAGGCGGGGGGTTGATTGCGGGTAAACCTTAGGAGTATACCCGATAGATGACAGGTCCGCAGGACGACCCTGTGCGATGCGGGGCGAACACGGTGTGAAAAAGCACGGTTGTTCGTCGTGGCATCATTCGACAACCCCTTATCTGGAGCCCGACATGAAAGGTGATCCGAAGGTCTTGGAATTGCTGAATGCACAACTCAGAAACGAGTTGATTGCCACCAACCAGTATTTTCTACATTACCGCATGCTGAAACATTGGGGCTTCGACAAGTTGGCCAAGAAGGAGTACGCCGAGTCCATCGGTGAAATGAAGCATGCCGACAAGCTGATGGAGCGCATCTTCACACTGGATGGGCTGCCCAATTTGCAAGACTTGGGCAAGCTGCTGGTGGGCGAGGACGCGCCCGAAATTCTGGCTTGTGATCTCAAGCTGGAATCCGCAGCCCAACTTACAGTGAAAGACGGTATCGCTCAATGCGAACAGGCCCGGGATTTCGTGTCGCGTGATTTACTCCAGGTTATCTTGAATGACACCGAGGAGCACATCGATTTTCTGGAGACGCAGTTGGAGTTGATCGACAAAGTCGGGCTTCACAACTATCTGCAATCGCAGATGGACGAGTCAGATTGACTGAGAATGATTCTTATTTGATAATGGAGGCATTGCGACTCTGCCTTGCCAGCCATGATTGTCTGCGTTTGCCATCGAATTTCGGATCGTGAGATCCGTCGAATGGCCCATCAGGGCTGCGAATCATTTGCCGATCTGCAAATGGATTCGGGGGTGGCCACCTGCTGCGGCCAGTGTGAGTCGTGCGCCAGAGAGGTTTTTGACCAAGCCAAGGCAGCCCATGGCGTGGTGGCGGCCATTCACCCACCTGAATCAGTTGCAAAAATTGTGAAATAACGCACAAAAGCCAGACCGCAAACAGCGGCCTGGGCCTGTTGCAATTTCGCCCTTTAGATCTGCCAAAAATTGCCGATCCTTGCCATGTGAGCGAACCGCATCCGTGCGGAAAGAGAGAGGGCAAGATGGCTTCGTTTTTCTATACCCAGCAAGACACCCAGGCAGACGAGCCCGCACCCCGTCGCGGCTTGAAATTGGTCAAAGGCATTGCCACTCAGGTGGCGTCCCCTGCCCTTCAGGCTCGTACTTCTGATCTGGACAGTGCTTGGTCCAGCAGCTTGAGCCAGCGACGCGCGGAGGTGCAGCCCCCCACCCTGTTCAGCCGGGCTCGCCCCGCCTGGAAGCGCTGGGTAATGGGCATGTGGCAATGGTTGTGGGATCTGGACGAAGTGGCAGATGTGGCCCAGCCGCTTCAAGGGGTGGATGCCGTCAAGAATGAGTTCAACACGGCGCTGTGGGATCTGCAGTCTGTGCGGGCCAACCAGGTTCGGGATTTGATTGCGCAGGCGCGCTCCTTGCGCGAACTGTGGCACCTGCGGGCCGATGTGTTTCGCGTTGTGGCCCTGCACCGTGGGCAATCTGAAGCCGAGTTGAGAATGGAATCACTCGACGCTCATTTCCCGGTGAAATCCTCGCACCGAGTCGATGAACTCCGTGCTACCAAGGTCACAAGTTGGTAACGTCCCCGCGCGGGAAATTCAGCAAGGCGTAGCACAATGTGGGGCTGGATCGCGAACAGCCCTATGAACATCATCATCCTGGACGACTACCAAGATTCCGTCCGAAAACTTCAGTGCTCCTCCAAGCTGGATGGGCTCTCGGCCAAGGTGTACACCAACACGGTCAAGGGCGCAGGTCAGCTGGCCATTCGCCTGCGCGACGCCGAAGCCTTGGTTCTGATACGCGAGCGAACCCATTTCAACAAAGCTTTGCTTGAAAAGCTTCCCAAGCTTCGGTTGATTTGTCAGACCGGCCGCGTAGGCGCCCATATTGACGTTGAAACCTGCACCCGCATGGGCATTGCAGTGGCCGAAGGAACCAGCTCGCCCGTTGCTCCTGCCGAGTTGACATGGGCCCTGGTGATGGCAGCGATGCGCCGGCTTCCTCAATACATCGGCAACCTCAAACATGGTGCCTGGCAGCAGGCAGGCCTGAAATCGCTGTCGATGCCCACCAATTTCGGGATGGGCATGGTGCTGCATGGCAGAACCTTGGGTATCTGGGGATACGGGCGCGTCGGCAAACTGGTTGCCAGTTACGGCAAGGCATTCGGCATGAAAGTGCTGGTCTGGGGTAGTGAAAAATCCAGACAGCAAGCTGTCGCCGACGGTCATCTGGCGGCTGATTCGAAAGAAGCTTTTTTTGAATTGGCCGATGTGCTCAGCCTGCATCTGCGACTGGTCGATGAAACGCGCGGTGTGGTCACTGCCAACGACCTTGCGCGGATGAAGCCCACCTCTTTGCTGGTGAACACCTCTCGGGCCGAGTTGGTCGAAGATGGCGCTTTGGTTCATGCATTGAACCGCGGTCGGCCAGGCATGGCTGCGATCGACGTGTTCGAAAGTGAGCCTATTTTGCAGGGGCACCCTTTATTGAGGCTGGAGAACGCCGTGTGCACGCCTCATATCGGCTACGTTGAACAGGACAACTACGAGGCCTTGTTCAGTGAGGCGTTTGACAACCTGTTGAGTTTCATCGCCGGAACACCCACCAACATCGTCAACCCAGAAGCGTTGCGTGTTGTTCACCGCTGAGCAGGCAGACAAGCGATTGAAGGAGGCATGCTGGGCTGTGTTGCTCGGCAATTTCTTCATCGGTTGCGGGGTGATGGTGGTCGCTGGCGGCTTGAACGATCTCACCCGTGATCTGCACATTTCCATCACACAGGGCGGCCATTTGATCGCCGTGGCCGCGGTGATGATGGGCTGTGGTGCGCCAGTTCTGGCATCGTTGGTGTCTAGGCTGGACAGGCGCCACTTGCTGGTTGGTTCGCTGGTTTGGTATGCGATGGGGCATGCTTTGTGTGCTCTGGCCTCGGGTTATGCCATGTTGCTTCCGATCAGAGCCCTGACTGTATTGGGTGCGGCGGTGTTTACGCCTCAGGCGGCAGCAACCATCGGGCACATCAGCCCACCCCATCAACGGGCGAAGAACATCACTTTCATTTTCATGGGGTGGTCGGTCGCCTCTGTCATCGGGATGCCGATGGCTGCATGGGTGGGTGAGCGACTGGGGTGGCGAGTGGCCATGTCCCTGGTCAGCATTGGCGCGGGGATTGCCGCGCTGTTGCTGTGGCGGGTGCTGCCTCAAGGGGTTCGAACTCCGGCATTGCCTCTGCGAGCATGGAAGCGCGTGTTTCGATCGCCCTTGATGATGGCGGTGGTGCTCGTGACGGCCTGCCAAAGCGCCGGCCAACAAACCGTACTGGCTTATGCGGCGCCCTACTTCAAGTTTGGATATGGCGCCTCGCCCGAGCAGATCAGCTTGATGTTTGCGTGGTTCGGCAGCCTGGCCTTGACTGGTAATTTGCTGCTGAACAGGTTCATTGACCGAATCGGCGCGGCGCGAGCCGTTACGGGTACTTTGATCCTGATGGCATGTGGCATGGTCCTGTGGCCCTGGGCCAATACCCTGCCACTTTTGGCGGTGATGATCCTGCCATGGGCCATCAGCGGATTTGCCACGAATTCGGGGCAGCAGGCTCGGTTGGGTGGGTTGTCGCCACGCCTGGCGCCCGCGCTGCTGGCCTTGAATACCTCTGGCATCTATCTGGGCCATGCGGCAGGAGCGACCGGCGGAGGCTGGTTATTGCAGCGTGGCCCCTATTCCAACTTGCCTTACCTGGGATTGGTTTGGATGCTGCTGGCTTTGGGGCTCAGTGCGTGGGCCTTGTCGCGTCAGCGCAAGCGCGCACGGGATCGAGGCGGCAGAAGCAAAACCCTGGTGCCGCGCCGACCTGTTTGAACGCTCAGGCCCCTTGCATGCGCTGGCGGCGGGCTTCGTAGAGGCAAACGCCGCTGGCCACAGACACGTTCAAACTTGACACGGATCCCAGCATGGGGATGCTAACCAACTCGTCGCAGTTTTTACGCGTCAATTGCCGCATCCCTGCACCCTCGGCCCCCAGGACCAAGGCCGTGGGGCGTTTGAAGTCGGATTCGTACAAAGTGCCAGGAGCGTCGTCTGAGGTGCCCACGACCCAGATGTCGCGCTCTTTGAGTTCGCCCAAGGTGCGCGCCAGATTGGTCACCATGAAGTAAGGCATTGCCTCGGCGGCCCCACTGGCCACTTTGGATACCGTGGCGTTCAGCCCAACGGCATGGTCCTTCGGGGCAATCACTGCGTGGGCCCCTGCTCCGTCCGCAACGCGCAGGCACGCCCCGAGGTTGTGCGGATCGGTGACGCCGTCGAGTACCAGCAGCAAAGGGGGATCGGTCAGGGTGTCCAGCAAATCGTCCAGCGATTTGGCTTGCTGAATGGCCTCAACACGTGCGACCACCCCTTGATGTCGATGCGTTCCACACAAAGCTTGGAGGCGTGCGTCATCGCTTTCGATGACACGGATGCCGGCTTCACCGACTTTGTCCAGGAACTGGCGCATGCGCTGGTCACGCCGTGTGACGTCGATGTGCAGTTCTTTGATTGATTTGGGGGCCACCTTGAGGCGGACCGATACGGCATGGAAGCCAAATAGCAATTTCAGACTCATGCCTGCATCCTAACCGCTTGCTTACCTCATGAGGGCGCTTGCAGATGCCCAGCATGGATATGCAGGCGCCGATCACAGCGTTGGGCGATTTCCTCATCATGGGTGACAAGGATCAGCGTGGTGCCTTTTTCCTTGTTGAGGCTGAACATCAGGTCCATCACGGCGACACCGGTTTCATGGTCGAGACTCCCGGTGGGTTCATCGGCCATCAAGATGTCAGGGTGCACCACGAATGCGCGTGCCAGGGCGACACGTTGTTGCTCCCCCCCAGACATGACTATGGGGCGATGCCTGAGTCGCCCACCCAGCCCCACACGTTCGAGCATCGAGGTGGCTTGGGTGACTGCTTTGGGGTCGCCACGCAGTTCAAGGGGCAGCATCACGTTTTCCAGCGCGGTGAGGTGTTCGATCAACTGAAAGTTCTGAAACACAAACCCGACGTGTTGGGCGCGGTGTGCGGCTCGCTGGTCTTCGGACATGGTGACAAGGTTTTTACCGCACAGGATCACACTGCCTGAGCTCGGCGTGTCGAGGCCGGCCAGCAAGGACAGCAAGGTGCTTTTGCCGGAGCCGGATGCCCCGACAATGGCCACAGTCTCCCCTGCGCGAACCTGGAACGACAGAGTGTGCAAAATGGTGAGGACGCCCGCAGAGTCCTGCACTGTTTTGCTGACCCCCTGCACTGACAACACTGGTGTGACCGACATCCGATTTGATCCTCTATGCACGTGTCTAACTACTTTAAGCGACTCCTGACCGTGTTGCTGCTTACGCTGCCCTTGTCCTTCCCAGGCTGGGTCTATGCGTCAACAACTCCACCTGCCACGGTACTGGTGCTGGGCGACAGTTTGTCGGCTGAGTATGGGCTGGCACGCGGCGAAGGCTGGGTGGCTTTGATCGAAGGTGAACTCAAAGCCGGGAAGGATGCGTCGCTTCGACGGCTTGTGTTCGTCAACGCCAGCATCAGCGGGGAAACCACGGCAGGTGGGCGAACGCGATTGCCTCAACTAATTGCCCAGCATCACCCTGAGGTGGTGATCATCGAACTGGGCGCGAACGATGCGCTACGGGGCCTGGATATCCGATCTACACGAAGCAATCTTGACGCGATGATCAAGGACTGCGAAGCCATCAAGGCGCGCGTGCTGCTGATTGGCATGCAGGTGCCACCGAATTACGGCAAGCGCTACACCGACGAGTTTGCCAAGGTCTTTGCCGATACGGCCCAGGCCCATCGTGTGCCGTTGATGCCATTTTTGCTGAAAGACGTGGCCGATCGGCCTGATGCCAAGCAATGGTTCCAGCCAGATGGCTTGCATCCACTGGCCAAAGCCCATCCGATCATTGCCAAGAACGTGATGGGCTACCTGAGACCTTTACTTCTTCGGCGCTAATCCTGCACTGAAGTTGCCCATCAGGGTTTCGGCTTGTTTGCTCATTTGCTGCTGCATTTGAG
>JAGWLR010000013.1 GCA_028864885.1 Burkholderiales bacterium
TTACCTGAACCGGTGGCGCCAACCAAAATCAGCAGGCCGCGCTTGGCCATGACGACCTCTTTGAGGATCTGCGGCAGGCCCAGGCCATCCACGGTGGGCAGCTGCTGGGGAATCACCCGCAAGACCATGCCGATGCAGCCCTGCTGCACGAAGGCATTGACCCGGAAACGGCCAATGCCACCGGGCGAGATCGCGAAGTTGCACTCTTTGGTGCGCTCGAACTCGGCCCCTTGCTTGTCGTTCATGATGGCGCGCGCCAGCGCGATCGTGTGCTGCGAGGTGAGCGGCTGGGGCGACACCTTGGTCACCTTGCCGTCCACCTTGATGGCGGGGGGAAAATCAGCGGTGAGGAAGAGGTCAGAGCCGCCTCGGGCGACCATCAACTTGAGCAGATCATTGATGAATTTCGCGGCCTGGTCCCGTTCCATGGCAAGTCCCTCGGTGAAATCGATTCAGCACTGACCCGCGGCGCTTCAGCCTGCGGTCAGCAATGCACCCAGTCGGGCGCTCAGTTGTCGCATGCGCAGCGACAGGCGCCGTGCGGTCGAGGCCATCAAGGCCATGCCCAGACGGGGTTCTTCGATCGCCAGTTCGTCCAAGGCGGCGCTGGTCAGCACGGCGATGGAACAGCGGCTGAGTGTCAAACACGACGCGAAGCGCGCGCCGGCATCCAGTAAGGACATCTCGCCTAGCACATCGCCCTCGCGCGCTTCGGCCAGACGTGCTCGCGCGCCGGTAGGCTGAACACGATCGACTGCGACCAAGCCTTCCAGCACGATCAGGGCGTAGTCGCCCTTTTCTTCCTGAACGATCAGCTCGCGCCCAGGGGGCACGGAGATGAATTCGAGGTGGTCGAGCAGTTTGCGCCGATCCTCATTGGCGAGTGAAGCCATCAGGGCGTCGCTGCCCCAGGTCTTGAGCAGGAGCTCCAGGCCCTGGTGGGGATCAAGGGCATGGGCCCCCACCGCCAGGGCGCGCGCGGTCCATGCCGAGGTGGCACGGGTGTACTCGGGGCGCTCCAGAAACTGGGTGGCAAAGAAGCCCTCGTCGTCAGCCTGTGGCGGAGCCGCGCGGCCACTGCCGCTCAACTCCCCAGGGCGCGTCTGGGAGGCCGATGAGGCGCCTGAGACGAATCGGTCCAGAAATCGTTTCATATCAACCTGGGAAGTTTTCTGGGAATTTGGCCTTGGAGCGCGCTTCGGCCGGCGAAATCACGTTGCGACGTACCAGATCGGCCAGGTTCTGATCCAGTGTCTGCATGCCTTGGGCATTACCGGTCTGGATGGCAGAGTACATCTGCGCGATCTTGTTTTCGCGGATCAGGTTGCGGATGGCCGCCGTGCCGATCATGATTTCGTGCGCGGCCACACGGCCGGAGCCATCCTTGGTCTTGCACAAGGTTTGCGAGATCACCGCCTGCAACGATTCGGACAACATGGCACGAACCATGTCCTTTTCAGCGGCGGGGAACACGTCAACCACCCGGTCAATGGTCTTGGCGGCGCTGGAGGTGTGCAGGGTGCCAAACACCAAGTGCCCGGTTTCTGCAGCCGTCAAGGCGAGACGAATGGTTTCCAGGTCGCGCATTTCGCCCACCAGGATCGCATCAGGGTCTTCACGCAAGGCCGAGCGCAAGGCGTTGGCAAAACTCATGGTGTGAGGGCCGACCTCACGCTGGTTGATCAGGCACTTTTTGGATTCGTGCACGAATTCGATCGGGTCTTCCACCGTCAGGATGTGGCCGTATTCCGTTTCATTGAGGTGGTTGACCATGCCCGCCAAGGTGGTCGACTTACCGGAACCCGTCGGACCAGTCACCAGCACCAGTCCCCGCGGTTTCAGCGCCAGATCCTGGAAAACCTTGGGCGCATTGAGCTGCTCCAGCGTCAGGATCTTGGAAGGAATGGTCCGGAAAACAGCGCCCGCGCCGCGGTTCTGGTTGAAGGCATTGACCCGGAAGCGGGCCAGCCCCTGAATTTCAAACGAAAAGTCGCACTCCAGCGTTTCTTCGTAGTGTTTGCGCTGGGAGTCGTTCATGATGTCGTACACCATGTCGTGGACCTGTTTGTGGTCCAAGGCGTCGACGTTGATGCGCCGGACATCCCCGTGCACGCGAATCATGGGAGGCAAGCCCGCCGACAAGTGCAAGTCAGATGCCTTGTTTTTGACCGAGAACGCAAGCAGTTGGGTGATATCCATGGATGATATTTGGATAGAGAAATCCTCGACGGACCATTATGGCGACGATCGCAAACAACCTACAACTCGTTAGAAACCGTATTTCCCAGGCTTGTTTGAAGGTTCACCGGCCAGAGAGCAGTGTGACGCTCCTGGCGGTCAGTAAAACATTTCCGGCCGAGAATGTCCGTGAAGCATTCAACGCCGGCCAAAAACTGTTTGGAGAAAACTACGTTCAGGAGGCGCTGGAGAAGATTGCCGCCCTTTCGGATATTCGCGACCGCATTGAATGGCATTTGATTGGGCCGCTGCAAAGCAACAAAACCCGGCCCGTGGCCGAGGCGTTTGACTGGGTGCACACCGTTGACCGTCTGAAGGTGGCCCAACGCCTGAGCGAGCAGCGCCCGCCCCATTTGCCGCCGCTGCAGGTTTGCGTGCAAGTCAACACCAGTGGCGAAGACAGCAAAAGCGGTTGTGACCCCGACGCCTCGCTGGCCTTGGCCCAAGCGGTGGCACAACTACCCCGATTGACGCTACGCGGCATCATGGCCTTGCCCGCCCCCAGCCCCGATCCGGCAGTTCAGCACGCCGCGCTGCAACAGGTTCGACGCCTGTTCGAGCAGTGGCAAGCGGCGGGGCTGGACGTCGATACGGTGTCGATGGGCATGAGCAATGACCTGGAGGCGGCCGTGGAAGAAGGCGCCACCCTGGTCCGCATCGGCACCGCCATCTTCGGGCAGC
This sequence comes from Burkholderiales bacterium, assembly GCA_028864885.1. Lineage (GTDB taxonomy): Bacteria > Pseudomonadota > Gammaproteobacteria > Burkholderiales > Burkholderiaceae_C > Aquabacterium. The sequence goes on from JAGWLR010000013.1 coordinate 2,920, forward strand.
GTTGAACTGCGGCATCATTGAGGCCATGAGCACTCCCATCGACATCGCATTCATCGGCGGCGGCAACATGGCCACTGCCATCATCGGCGGCCTGTTGCGCCAAGGGCGTTCGCCCGCCTCCATTCTGGTCATCGACCCGGTGATCGAACAGCGACAGCGCTTGACCGAGACCTTAGGCGTCCAGACGGCCGAAGGACCAGAAGCCGCTTTGCGCGAAGCCCAAACCGTGGTGTGGGCCGTCAAGCCGCAACAGTTCAAGGAGGCTGCCCAAACCTATGCCAGCCTGACGGATCAGGCCCTGCATTACAGCGTGATGGCCGGCTTACGGACCGACGACATGGCGCGCTTGCTGGGCACGCCTCGCATCGTGCGCGCCATGCCCAACACCCCCGCCTTGGTGGGGCAAGGCATGACGGGGCTCTATGCCCGCGAGGAGGTCAGCGCCGATGAGCGTTCGGCCGTCGAGAGCATGGTCGAAACGACCGGGCAGTTTCTGTGGGTGAACCAGGAGGCCGATCTGGACGCCGTGACCGCCCTGTCGGGATCAGGCCCAGCCTATGTGTTCTATTTCATCGAAGGCATGATGCAGGCCGCACAGGACATGGGGCTCAGCGCCGAACAGGGGCGGCAACTGGCCTTGGCCACCTTTGGCGGCGCCACCACCCTGGCGGCGCAATCGACCGACAGCCCGGCCGTACTTCGCGAACGAGTCACCTCGAAAGGCGGCACCACCTACGCCGCCTTGACCACCATGGAAAGCGCTGGGGTGAAGGCCGCGTTCATCAGCGCCATGCGCGCCGCGCAGCAGCGCGCCCAGGAGCTGGGTGACGAGTTCGGGCGCTAAACGGGATCAGGCGCTCACCGGACCGAGACCAGCACCGTGTCGAGCGCCAGGCCCAGCCAGACGGTGAATCCCAGCCAATGATTGAGCCGGAAGGCCTTGAAACAGGCCATCCGCTCGCGGCCTTTGATGAGCCACCCATGCCACAAGGCTTGGAGCGCTGCGGCAGCCAACCCCAGCTGGTAGACCCAGCCGCGGCCAGAGAGCTGGCCTGCCATGTACCAGCAGACCAGGCAAAGCAGGTAAAACGCCATCACGCCGATGACATCGAAGCGCCCCAGGGTGATGGCTGAAGTGCGGATGCCGATGCGCAGGTCATCGTTGCGATCGACCATCGCGTATTCGGTGTCATACGCCAACACCCAGCCCAGATTGCCGATCATCAGCCATGCCACCTGTGCTGGGATCTGGTTCTGAATAGCCGCATACGCCATCGGGATCCCGAAACTGAAGGCCACCCCCAGCACCGCTTGCGGCATGGAGAAGAAGCGTTTGGTGTAGGGGTAGACGACGGTGACGGCCAGCGCCCCAAAGGACAAGCCGATCGTGTAGGGATTGGTGGTGAGCACCAGTGCAAAAGACACCAGCGCCAGGATGGCCCCCACACCCAGCGATTCTTTGACGCTCAACTTGCCGCTGGTGATGGGACGCTGGGCCGTGCGCTCGACGTAGCGGTCAAACTCTTTATCAGCCACATCATTGACCGCACACCCGGCGCTGCGCATGAGGATCGTGCCGAGGGTGAAGACCAGCAACAGGTGCCAACCCGGAAAGCCCCCCGCCGCCAGCCACAAGGCCATCCAAGTCGGCCAAAGCAGCAGCAGCCACCCCTGGGGGCGATTCCAGCGGATCAGGTCAAGGTAGAGCGACCAGCGGTCGCGCCAAGTCAGGGTGGCGGTGGTGTTCACACCCGTGATTATCGCGAGGCTTGAGACGAATCGGAAGACTCCAGCCAGCCGCCGCCCAGGGCGCGGTAGACACTGATTTCAGCCTGCTGGCGCGCCAATTGAGCCGCGATCAAGGCCTGTTGAGCCGAGAACAAGCTGCGCTGGGCATCCAGCAAATCCAACTGGTTGGCCACACCCGAGTCGTAGCGCAAGGTCGACAAGCGCAAACGGGCCGCCTCGGCTTGCGCCTGTGCCAACTGGGCTTGCGCCTGATCTGCATAGGTTTGACGGGCCACCAGCGTGTCGGCGACTTCCTTGAATGCGGTCTGAACCGCCTTGTCGTACTGCGCCAGGGCGATGTCGCGCTTCACGAAGGCCGCATCAACCCCTGCCTTGCCGCGGCCCGCATCGAAGATCGGCACCGTGACCGAAGGCGAGAAGGTCCAGGCATTGCGACCATCGTTGAACAAGCCCGACAGCGAATCGCTGACCACCCCCGCACTGCCCGTGAGGCTGATGCGAGGGAATCGTGCGGCCCGGGCAGCACCGATGTTGGCATTGGCGGCAATCAACTGCTGTTCAGCCTGCGCAATGTCAGGACGCTGCAGCAACACATCGGAGGACAAGCCGACTGGCAAGGGGCGCAGCTCTGGCCACAACGTGGCCTGCACCACCTGCTCGGCCCCACGACTGTCTGCCGCCCGGCCCAAGGACATCACATCTAGCTGAGGCTGAGGCGGCAACAAATCAGGTGACACAGGCTGTCCAACCAGCAAGGACAAGGCGCTCAGGTCTTGCGCCCATTGGCGCTGGGCTTGCGCCCGCGTGATCTTGGCACCTTCGACCAGCGACTGCGCCGAGCGCAAATCCAGCTCGTTGAGCACGCCCTGGTCAAACTTCAACTGCAGCAGCTTGAGGGCCTCTTGCCGAGTCTGCAGCGTTTGCTCGCTCAAGGCCTGCTGCCAGCGGTCTGCCCACAGGGCGTAATAGGCATTGGCAACCGATGCCACCAGGCTGATGTGGGCCGATTTGCGGGCCTGCTCTGAAGCCAACACCTGCGCCGATGCGGCTTCAGTCAGCGACTTGACGCGGCCAAACAGATCGAGCTCATAGGCTGCCACGGTCAGCCCGCCGGTCACCGTCGTGGTGATGGGATAAGGCGAAGCATTGGAAGGGCCGCGTGTGCCGCTGATCCCTGCGTTCAAGGTGGGGAAGCGATCGGCATTCTGGATTTGATACGCCGCCCGCAACTGGTCCACATTCAGGATCGCCACCCGCAAGTCGCGGTTGTTGGTGAGCGCCTGGCGAATCAAGCCTTGCAGCCGCGTGTCGGTGAAGTACTGCGTCCAGGGCAATTCAGACACCGGCTGGGCTTGTGCGGCGGGCGCCGAGGCCCCCTGCTGAGGCAGTTGGGCCGGCACCGCCAGGCTGGGTCGCTCGTACACCGGGGCCATCGAGCAGGCGGTGGCACTCAGCACCGCCGCCAGAGCCACCACCATGCGCAGCTGGCGTGGGGCGCCAGCCCCTTGTGGGGTCTTATTCATGAGAAGTCTCCACATCGTGGGCAGTGGGGCGTGCGGGGAAGAAGCGTCGCACCACCACGAAAAACACCGGCACGAAGAGCACCGCCAACACAGTCGCTGCGATCATGCCGCTCATCACGCCTGTGCCGATCGCGCGCTGGCTGGCCGCACCGGCGCCGTTGGCGACCACCAGCGGCAACACGCCCAGGATGAACGCCACCGACGTCATCACGATCGGGCGGAAACGCAGATGGCAAGCCTGCAGAGTGGCTTCCATCGCACTCATGCCTTTGCTTTGCAACTCACGCGCAAACTCGATGATCAGAATGGCGTTCTTGGCCGACAAGCCGATGATGGTGATCAGGCCCACCTTGAAGAACACGTCGTTGGGCAACCCGCGCAAGGTGGCCCCGAGCAAGGAACCCAGGATGCCCAAAGGCACCACCAGCATCACGGCAAACGGGATCGACCAGCTTTCGTACAAAGCAGCCAGACACAAGAACACGGCCAGCAACGAGAACACCAGCAAGGCCGAGGCCTGTGAGCCCGACAACTGCTCTTCACGCGACAGCCCCGTCCATTCAATGCCGATGCCCGCCGGCAACTTGGCAGCCAACGCTTCGACCTCTGCCATGGCCTGGCCCGTGCTGAAGCCCGGGGCCGCATCACCGGCCAAGCGCATGGCAGGGTAGCCGTTGTAACGAACCGCCTGCATCTGCCCCGTCACCCAATGTGATTTAACGAAGGACGACAGCGGCACGCTTTGCCCTTGGTTGTTCATCACATTGAGTTGCAGGATCTGCTCGGGCTGCATCCGAGCTGCAGCATCGGCTTGCACCACCACCCGCTGCAGGCGAGCCTGATTGGGGAAGTCGTTGACGTAGGCCGAGCCCAAGGCGGTCGACAAGGTGCTGCTGATCGCATCGAAACTGACCCCCAGGGCATAAGCCTTGTCACGGTCGATTTCCAGTTGCAGTTGGGGCGCGTCTTCCAGACCATCGGGGCGCACCCCCGTCACGATCTTGCTTTCACGCAGCATGCCCATGAGCTGATTGCGCGCAGCCAGCAGGGCATCGTGACCCAGCCCCCCGCGGTCTTGCAGGCGCAAGGCAAAGCCCGTGGCGTTGCCCAACTCGCGGATCGGCGGTGGGTTCAAGGGGTAGATGAACGCATCGCGGATGCCCATGAGGGCGCCGAAAGCACGCTTGGCCAATGCCTGAGCCGAGTGGGCCTCACCCTTGCGTTGATCGAAGTCTTTCAAAGTGACGAAGGCCAAAGCGGCGTTCTGCCCGGCCCCCGAGAACGAGAAGCCCACCACCCCGACCACCGACTGCACCTCAGGCTGCTTCTTGAAATAGTCTTCGACCTGGGCGATCACGGCCTCGGTACGAGGCGCTGTGGCACCGGGTGGCAGCTGCACGTTGACAATCAGGTTGCCCTGATCTTCGTTGGGCAGGAAAGCCGCAGGCATGCGCACATACAACCAGCCCACCACGCCCACGATCAGTAGATACACGATCAACACCCGGCCTCCGCGGCGCACCAGCTTGGCAGCCAGGCTTTCATAGCCATGGGTCGTGGAGGTGAAGAAGCGGTTGAACCAGCCGAAGAAACCGCCCTTTTCATGGTGATCGTCGGGCACGGGCTTGAGCAGGGTGGCACAAAGCGCCGGCGTCAATGACAACGCCAGGAAAGCCGAGAACAGCATCGAGGCCACCATCGACAGCGAGAACTGGCGATAGATGTTGCCCACGGAGCCCGCAAAGAAGGCCATTGGGATGAACACCGACACCAGCACCACGGTGATGCCCACGATCGCGCCGCTGATCTGGCTCATGGCCTTCTTGGTGGCAGCATAGGGCGAGAGGCCCTCTTGCGCCATCAAGCGTTCGACGTTTTCGACCACCACGATGGCATCGTCCACCAGGATGCCAATGGCCAGCACCATGCCGAACATGGTCAGCACATTGATCGAAAAACCGGCAGCCATCATCACGCCAAAGGTGCCGAGCAGAGCCACGGGCACCACGATGGTCGGGATCAGCGTGTAGCGGATGTTCTGCAGGAACAGGTACATCACCAGGAACACCAGCACCACCGCTTCGAGCAGGGTCTCGACCACCTGGGTGATCGACAACTGGATGAAGCCGGAGGTGTCATACGGGAAGGAGTAGCTCATCCCTTGTGGGAAGTACTTCTTCAACTCGACCATCCGCTCTTTCACCAGCTTGGCCGATTCCAACGCATTGCCGGTGGGCGACAGCTGCACGGCCATGCCCACAGCCGGGGTGCCGTTCAAGCGAGCATAGGTGCCATAGGTTTGACCGCCCAGTTCAATCCGGGCCACGTCCTTGAGGCGAACGGTGGAGCCATCCGGTTTGGCTCGCAGCACGATGTTGCCGAACTGCTCGGTGCTTTCCAGTTGGCCATTGACCACCACGGTAGCGGTCATGGTCTGATCGATCAAGTTGGGGCGATCCCCCAGCGCACCAGCCGGCACCAGGGCGTTCTGCGCCTTGATGGCGTTGTTGACATCCGTGATGTTCAAGCCATAGGACACGAGCTTGGCGGGATCGACCCACACGCGCATCGCGCGCTCGGTGCCGTAAAGCTGCACCTGCCCGATGCCTTTGACGCGTTGCAATTCAGGCAGGATGTTGCGCGAGGCGTAGTCACCCAAGGCCACCGGATCGTAGGCCGGGTTGGTCGACGACAGCATCACGAACATCAGCACGTTGCTGCGCGACTTGTCGACCTTGACGCCCTGCTGCGTCACCGCCGCCGGCAATCGTGGTGTCGCGCGCGACAGGCGGTTCTGCACATCCACCTGAGCCAGGTCGATGTTGGTGCCGGTTTCGAACGTGACAGTGATGGTCCCAGTGCCGTTGGCCTGGCTCACCGATTCCATGTAAGCCAAGCCGGGCGAGCCGTTGAGCTCCTGCTCGATCACGCTGATCACGCTCTCGTCTAGGGTCTTGGCTGACGCGCCTGGATACGTGGCACTGATCACCACAGAGGGCGGTGCCACCGTGGGGTACTGGGCAATTGGCAATTGCGAAATGGCCACCCCACCGAAAATGAGGATGAACAGCGCAATCACCCAGGCAAAGATAGGCCTGTCAATGAAGAAGCGTGGCATGGCGGCGCTCCTCTCAGCGTGAGGCTGCCGACGCTGGCGCCGAGGCAGGCTCAGGAGACGACGTCACCGGTGGCGTCCAGGGCACGGCCTTGACGGGTGCCTTCGGATTCATCATCTTCTGGAAGCCATCGACCATCACCTGCTCACCGGCCTTCAAGCCGCCCAGCACCACCCATTGATTGCCACGAGCGCCGCCCAGTTTCACAGGGCGCGGGGACACGTGACCCTCGGGATCGACCACCATCACCATGTCACCCTGGCTGCTGCGGGTCACGGCTTGCTGCGGCAACAACATGCCGTCATCCACCTCAGCCTGCTCAAGCCGTACGCGCACATACATGCCTGGCAAGAGCAATCCATCGGGGTTGGGCAACTCGGCGCGCAATGACACTTGGCCCGACGTCGGGTCCACACTCAGATCGGAGAACAACAACTTGCCTTCCTGCGGGTATTCGGTGCCATCGTCGAGCACCACACGCACCGCGGCGGCATGTTTGCCTGCCTTCTTCAAGGCACCCGACTCCATGGCCTTCTTGAGCTTGAGGACATCGGTGGCCGATTGGGTGAAGTTCACGTACAGGGGATTGATTTGCTGGATGACCGCCAATTGCGTGGCTTCACCCTGCCCCACCAAGGCCCCTTCGGTGACCAGCGCACGACCGATCCGCCCCGAGATGGGCGCCACCACGGAGGCATAGCCCAGATTGATGCGCGCGGTCTGCACTGCTGCCTTGGCGGCGGCCACATCCGCTTGGGCCTGACGCTGAGCCACCTGGGCATTCAGAAACTCTTGGGGACTGATGGCCTTGGCCGCCTGCAGAGGCTGATAGCGTTCAACCAAGGCCGAGGCCTGAGCCAGGTTGGCTTCGGCCTTGGCCTGCGTCGCCTGGGCACTGTCCAGTGCCGCCTTGTAAGTAGCGGGGTCGATCTGGAACAAGGATTGCCCGGCTTTCACATCCGAGCCCTCTTTGAACTCACGCTTTTGCAGAATGCCGGCCACACGGGCTCGCACCTGGGCCGTACGCACGGCCTCCAAGCGGCCAGGCAGTTCGGTGATGACCGGCACGCTTTGCAAAGCCACGGTCACCACGCCCACCTGCGCGGGTGGCATGGCGGGCGCGCCCGCCTTGGCGTTCGGTGCGCCCCCTTGTCCGTTGCCCTGGCCACATGCAGCCAGAACCGACACCAACAGCGCACTCATTCCCACATGTCGCAACATGGTTCACCTTTTAAATGTTTGCCTAGTCAACAATTTGATTGACTATACAAGCTTTTGGAAAACCTTGCACAGTCACATGTTGTGAGAACGACGCCAATCAGGCGGGTGCGACAACGCCGTCGGTGGCCTCGTCCAGATCGTCGTCGCCTTCAAGGTGACGGCAGTCGGCCCACGCGACCAGGCTGAAGCCTTCGGGGGTGTACAGGAGTCGATTGATGCTGGCGTTGGTGATCTTCCAAGCGCGGGGTTCTTCGAGCGAGACACGATTAGCAGCCCGATAGAAGCAATCGAGCACGCCACCATGCGCCACGATGGCCACCGTCTGCCCGGGGTGACGGCTCGCCAGACGAGCCAGGGTGCCCACGCAGCGATCATAGAAACTGGCCAGGGTTTCGCCCCCGGCGGGCCCGTACAAGGGGTCGCGGCCCCGCCAGCGCCGGGCGTCTTCGGGCCATTGCGCGGCGATTTCGTCGTGAGTGAGGCCCTCTAGGCGGCCAAAGTGCCGCTCGCGCAACCCTTCGTCGACCACCATGGGCACATCGATCACCCGCGCCACCGCTTCGGCAGTTTCCGCGGCCCGGCTCAGATCACTGGCATACAGAGCGTGAATGCCCTCGTCAGCCAGGGCCTTGGCCAGCCGTCCAGCTTGCCACCGCCCGTGGTCGTTCAAGGGGATGTCGATCTGGCCCTGAATCCGGGTTTCGATATTCCAGGCCGTTTCGCCATGGCGAATGACCAGCAAACGGGTGACGGTGTCTGACATGCTCACATCATGCCGCACAGATGCTGCACCGCACAATCCCCCCACCGCGATATCAGACTCCCCAGACAATGGGCTTGCCGGCCTTCAAGGCTCGCTCGATCATCAGCACCAATGGATAGGCGTGTTTGCGCAGGCTGACCACCTCGTCCTGAAAACCAGGGGCGGGTTGGTCGGAGTCGGGCGACTGACCTGACGGGATTTCGTCAGGCGCGCTTTTCAAAGCCTGCAAAGCGGCGGGCATGTCGGCCGGCTCGAGGATCCCCGGTGCATCGGCCGATTTGCCGATCAGGCCCAACACAGCCTCGGCCGTGGCCTGCACCATTACCAGGTCCCCCGTCGCTTGCGATTTGAATTTGATAGCCATGTTCACCTCACTGAGGTGAACATTGTCACCTGCTCAAGGGGCCTCAGCCTCGCCTTCAGGGCGGACGCGAGCCACATCAAGCTTGTCTCGATACTGCGCAGCCAGGTTCTCTAACTTCACACGCCCTAACTGCACGAAGGGCTCTTTGGCTGACAACACCTCACCAATGCCCTTGTTCTCATAGCGTGTCAACAGCTCGCCACCCAGTTGGTACAACTGCACGTTGTCCTGACGGCATTGTTGATAACGGGCGTGCAGGGTGTCATACAGGCCTTTTTGATCCTGGGCCCGAGCGGTCGCCTCATCTTTGTAGGTTTGCAGCGCCTGCTTCTGTTCATCCAATTGCTTTTGCAATTGCGCCACCTGATCTGTCAGTGCCGTCTTCTCCTCACGCAGAGACTGCAACTCACCACTGAGGGCCGCCACCCGTTTGGACGCCTGGACGGCAGCGGCCTTCGATGAGGTGGCTTCTTTCTTCGCGGCATCCACGCTGCTGCTCAACGCGGCCTTGTCTTCGGCCAACTTGGCTTCGGCATCCGATTGCTGTTGCTGCATTTGACGCAACTGCAGCTTCAATCGGTGCACCTGCTCTTGCTCACGGTCACCCGCGTGGGCAGAGACCCCCGCCAAGGCCAGGCAAAGGCCCAGCGCCCAACTGAGCCGAACGATGGCTCGGCCTTCAACAAATCGATCAGAAGCGCACATTCAAATCCACCTGCAATGTGTTGACCTTGTATTTGGCGTCCGAGTACGACGCGTTCAAAGGCGTGTCGATCGTCTTGGCCGACAGGTATCGCGCGCCCAGGGTGGTGTTGCGGTACAAGCCATAGGAACCACCCAGGATGTAGCCCTGCAAGTTGGTGCCACCCAAGCCCAGGTCGCTGTCGGTGAAGGCATCGAGCACGGCATCCGACCCGATGTAGCGATAGGTGGTGGACAGCTGCCAATCGCCTTCTTCACGTACCTCAGGCGCACCGAAAGCCAGCTTGAATTGATAGCCCTTGTCTTTGCCACCCGGGTTGATGCCAGCGTACGCCGCACCCGCGCGTTGGTGGAAGTTATTGACATTAAAGGCCATGTTCTTCACGTACTCAGCTGACAGCAACAGGCTGTAGGGGCTGAAGTGAGTCAGCTCGGCAGAGGCCGTCAGCACCAAGGGACGGAACTGATAGGCCAGGCCCCAGATCGGCGCAATGTCCTGACGGAACAAGGGGTTCGTTTCAAACACGGTGTTGCCCTTTTGGCGCATGCCAGCGGGGTATTCATATTCACCGTACTTCAGATCCGGCACCACGTTGCTGCTGGTGTCCAGCGAGTAGTTGGTGTCTTCTTGGCCAGCCAGATTTTTGTAGCTGTAGTAGGCCAAGCCAAACTTGAAGCGCGCGCGACTGGCCGCATCCCAGGCCGCGCCAATCTGCGCGCCCATCAAGGCGCGTTGGCCACGAGTAGGCGGCGTTTGCTCACGCAAAGGGAACCAGCCCACAGTGGCAAAGGGTTGAAAGCCGATGGGTGGGGTCGGCAAATGGAACGATGCCGACAGGCCATCGAAATTCAGGTTTTCGCTCCACACCATCTCAGTGCTGAACCAAGGGTTGGGGATGCGACCCGCATGGATCGTGACGGCATCGGCCACTTCCATGCGCATGAAGGCACGATCCACAAACAATTGGTATTTGTTGAAGCTGTTGCCCAAGGTCTGGTTGGTGGACACGCGATCGGTGGCGCTGCCGGTGGCCAATCGCACGCCCACACCAACCTCGTCAGTCACCTTGCCCGTCACGTTCAAGCGCAGGCGGACACGCTCTCGGCTGCGATCAGCTTGTGTTGATGCAGTAGCAAACAGGTTGCTGTTGTAGGCCGCGAAGTCAGGTGCTCGCGACAAGCCATTGTTGTTGGCCACTTCAGCGCCCAGGTAAGTCGCCCCTGGCGTATTGCTCTTTGACTGACGATCGGTTTGGTAGCGAAAGCGGAAGTCGCCATCGATCTTGATGCGATTGGTCCATGCCCCCGCCGCATTGGGCACGCCCCAGCGCTCGGCCTGCGCCTGGGCCACCACCTCTTCTTTGACTTGATCTCGAATCTGATTGCGGACCGACTCAGGGATATAAGGCACGCGGATGACGGGCTTGCCAACCTCGGCATCCGACGCCGCAGCTTGGGCCGGTTCGGCCTTTTGAGCCTGCGCCTTGGCTTGCGCCTCCTTGATCAAGGCATCGGCCTTTTCGCGGGTGAGCACACCGTTTTGAACCAAGGCCTCGATCAGGTTGAGGGTGGTTTGACGAACGGATTCCACCGATTCGGTGGCTTGCGCCTGAGCGCTGCCCACAGCCATCGCCAGACTCAGGGTGGTGAGTGCGGGCCACCAGACTTGCTTGAAGGATTTCATACGTCTTGCTAATGAATCAACCGGTCAATCGGTTGGTGATACGAAGAAGAAGCGGCTGCGGCAAATTGCCAGGCACGCCGTCGATGGGGGGCAAGTGGGTCAACGCGCTGCGCAGGGTGGCGTCCATCTGAGGGTCGCCCGTAGAAGAATCGAGCACCACCTTTTGGAATGCACCGTTAGCCCCCAACCAAACCTGAACGCTGACACGGAAGTCAAACTTCACATCTTTGTTTTTCGACAAGGCCAACTGGATGTGGCGTGTCAATTTGTTGGTGAACAAGGCGAACTGCAAGCGGTTGCCGCCGTTTCCAAAGCCGATTTCGCCGCCCTTGTATTCGGTGGCCACTTGCCCCGCGGCAAAGGCGCTCGGGCCATCCCCTGCGGGGCCATCCATCTTGAGTTGCGCGGGGGCGGGTGGCGCCTCTTGTGGCTTGACCTGTTCCTGCTGCATCTGGGGCTTGAGTTCCTGCTTTTCAGGCTCAGGCGGCTTTTCCTTCGGTGGCGGCGGGGGCGGGGGTGGCGTATCGGGCAACACCGCGATCTTCACCGTCTGGCGCTTCGGGCCAGAATGGCTCTGTCCCATCGCGTGAACACCCCACCAGATCACTGCGCCCAGCAACGCGGCGATGACCACCCCAATGATGACCTTGGTCATCAGGCCTTCGTTGTCGTCATCAGAATCAGGCATGGACACGACCAAACTCATGATCAGGTTCCAATCTTTGATGTGACCAAGCCCATCGACACCTCGAGCTTGTTGCACAAGTCAATGACGGACACCACTTTGGCGTACTGGGTCTTGGCGTCACCCTTGATGGCCACGCTCATCTTGGGATCACGCTCATGGGCTTGCTGCAATTGGGTTTCAAGCTCGTTCATGCTGACCGAGGCGCCGTTGATCAACACCGCGCCATCAGGCATCACTTGCACTACTTTCAGCTCATGCTTTTCGGTGCTGGGCTTGTTGCTCGGCTTGGGCATGTTGATGCTCAGGCCCTGAACGGAGGCTGTGGTCATCAAGATGAACACCACCAGCAACACGTAGGCCAAGTCCAGCATGGGGGTGACGTTGATGGTGTCGTAGGGCTTGGCGTCGTCTTGAATCTGCATGGCTTGCTCCTTGTGTCAGGCTCACTGGGCGCGCTTGGTGGCCAAGCCGATTTCGGTGATGTCCAAGCGCTTGGCGACTTCCAGCACTTCCATCACCTTGTCGTATTGCGTCGCCGCGTCGGCTTTCAAGACCACCGGCAGATTGGGGTTGGCCGCCTTGTACTGCGCCAAGTTGGACTGAAGTTGATCCATGCTGACGGGGTAGGCATCCAGATAGACCTGACCGTCGGCGGTGATCGTGATGCCGCGTGTCTGGGGCTTGGCTAAGTTGTTAGCAGCCTGCGTCAGCGGCGGCTTGACCTTGATGCCTTGCACCGAGGCCGTGGTCATGATGATGAAGGTCACCAGCAACACATACGCCAAATCCAACATCGGGGTGATGTTGATGTCGTCGTAAGGTTGGTTGTCGTCCTTGACGTCTCCTGCCACGACTTGCTCCTGTTTGGGTCAAGACAAGGCTCAACGAGCCCCGTAGGTTTCAGCCACACGGGTGACGAACTCGTCGACAAAGATCTGCATATCAGCCGAGATGTTCTTGATGCGGGAAGCCAGGTAGTTGTAGCCAAACAGAGCCGGAATCGCCACGCCCAGACCCGCCACCGTGGCCAGCAGCGCAGCCGCGATACCAGGAGCAATGGCGTTGACGTTCACATCGCCTGCGGCGGCAATGGCAGCAAAGGTGATCATCACGCCCACCACGGTACCCAGCAGGCCCAGAAACGGACCGCCGGAAATCGCAATCGTCAGCAGCACCATCTTGGCGTTGAGCGTGTGGTTTTCGCGGACCAGATCGGCGTCGATGGCGGCCTTCACCGCATCGATCGAGGCGCCCGACAAAGCGGTGGAGCCTTCCTTGCCCACATCGCGCTTGGTCAACTCACGCAGACCTGCCGAGTACAAACGCGCCAGGGTGGAGTGCTTGAAGGCCACATCCCCCACGGCCATCACGTCACGCGCTTCGCGGAAGCGCTTCAAGAACTTCTGGTTGTCGCGATCCGAGCGTCCGACCAGCATGGCCTTGCTGGCCATGACCCAAGCGGCAATCGCGAACATGACAGCCAGGATCGAGATGACGACCCACGCATCAGGCGTGAGGTTCTTGATCAGGATGCCGAAGTACCCAGGGTCACCACCGCCATCTTGATCCGCCGCATCGGCGGTTTGCGTGACCGAGGCCACGAGCTTGGCATCGGCGCTTTGCGCGGCGCTGGCCAGCTTGATCCAATCAGCGCTGCGCACAGTCGAGGCCACTTCTACCTCGTCGACCAAGCCCTTGACGCCTTCACCGATTTGCATGGGGCCCTGGATGGCTTCTGTGCCCGCCAAGTCAGCCTGCGCGGCTTGAGCCCCATTGACGTACACCGTGATCTTGCCTGCGCCAACAGTCAGGGCCACATGGGCCCAGGCATTGACCGGCAGGGTGCCGCCTTCCGCTTTGACCGAACCGAGTTGGCCCACCACCTTGCCACCGCTCAAGGCCAAGGACAAAGGACCCTGCTTGATCAAGGTGCCTTCAGCGGCTTCGGGCTTGATCCACAAGCTCACACTGTAAGGACCAGTTGGGTCTGCCTTCAGTTTGGCGTCCGAGAAGGTGATGGCTTGGGTTCCGTCGAGCTTGGCAGCGGCACCGATCAGGCCATTGTTCTCACGCACGATGGGCTGGGCGGATTTGATTTGCCCGCTGACGTCAGTGGCCTCAGGCGTCGTGCCACTCATGCTGAACGCGGCCAACATGGAGCCGTCGTAAATCTCAGGCGCATGCGGCTCAGCAGCGGCTTTTTCGTCACCGGCATAGACGTAGATGTTGTTCTTGTCAGTACCGGGCGTGACGGTGGGCACTTGCACCCACAGAACGGCCAGTTCGTTGCCCGAATCAAAGCGCTCGACCCAAAACTTCAAAGGTGTTTTGTCGTCGGCGGCCACCACGCGCAAATCGGATCCATCGGGCTTGGCCCCCAGGAAGTCAAAGTTGCCCGAGTGCAGGCGCACTGGCACTACCACGCCAGAGAGCGCTTCTTTGGTCTCAACACCTTGGGCTGTGGTGTTCAAGGTCACCTTGGTGCGTTGCTTGAAGTCAGCATTCCACCAGGCTTGAGAAGTCATGGGCACCATACCCGCACCAATGGCCAGGGCCAGGCTCAGAGAACGCATCAATTTCATGGGAAACATCCATCACGCATGGGAAGCCGTGATTGTCGAAAGTGCATGTGTCCGGGTGAGGTCAAACGATTGAGCCGATGGGACTAATCGCCACCCGTTAAGACGTCATGCATTCGTCATAAAAGAAAACTCCCCCATGGCTAGGGGGAGTCTTGAATGAGCGCTTCGAGTGGACTACAGATCAGGGTTTGCAGTCCGGGTCGCTCTTTTTGTCATCGTCCTTTTTGCCATCGGTCTTCTTGCAAGGCTTCTTATCCCCTTTATCGTCACCGGCATGGCCAGCCGCAGGAGGCGGCAATGCATCATCACCCATGCCCAACAGATCCACCGTCACCATCGAGTTGGGTTCTTTCTTCTTTTTGTCTTGCGTGGCCTCGGCCGCAGCTGCGCTGGTGGCATCCGTTGGCAGATTGGTGGGCACATTGATGGCCGGGGTAGCCACCGCCACGGGTGCCAAGCCTGACACTGCGCCCTTCAGGTTGTCCGCGCCCTTGACCGGGCCGGCCACATTGATCGCACCGCCACCTTCGTTGCGGATGAAGGCATCCAAAGCCAGGATTTCGCCGTGCGGGGCGTAAAGGCTCACGGCACCTTCACTGGTGCCATCGGCGTTCTTCAGGATGCCGATGCCGCTGCCAGTGGTGGCTGCGGGTGTGGTCACCACCACGTTGCCGCTTGAATCTCGGGTGATGATCGGCGTGGGTACCGTCACATCGGTGTTGGCACCGCGGCCCGAATCGATGTTCCCGTTTTCCGAAAACACCATCAAATCACCACTGCCCACCACAAAGGCCTTTTGCGCGTTGACCTGGAAGTCACCAGCCGACACTGAGCGGATGCTGCCACCCTGTGCCGTGACCAGACCGCGCGTGGCTGCCTGCTGCTTGTCAAAGTTGGACAAGGTGCTCAGGCCGACCACCACCTGCCCGCCCGGGGCAAACAGGTCAATACCACCGTGGGTCACATCGCCTGGGGCATTGCTGTAGGCCTTGCTGCCGGCGAGGTTGATGTCGCCAGCAAACTTGAAGCCGTCGCCCAGACCGGCCAGACTGAGGGTGTTGGCTACAGTCGACCACAGGGCTTCACGCTGTTGCGCGCGCAAGGCGTTTTCAGCTGCGTCAGTGCTGTCATGAATGGCCACAGCCAAGGTGCCAACCCGTTTGATTTCAGCCATCACCACTTCGTCTTTCATGCGGCGATAGGCATCGCTGCTGAAATCGGTGGTGGCCACGCCTGCTGTGGCTGCCGCGGCTGCCCATTGATCAGCATAGGCCGCGCCTGGGGCCAGGAAGGCCTTGTAAAACGCCCGGTTGATCACCGCGTTGGCAATGGCCGTCTGGTTGGCGGGGGCCAACTTTTGATAGCGTTGCCAAGCCTGGGCAAAGTTGCCCACTTGGTCCGCCCCTACATTCAAAGCCGACTGCACATAGGCCACAAGGTCTTGCTGAGCCTGAGTGTTGCCATCCAGATAGCGGCTTTCAAAGTCGGGTAAGACCACCGTTTTGGCCATGCCCGCAGCCACACGAATCTTGGCGGCCACATTGGGCAGAGCGCCGTTGTATTGGTTGCCCACGGTTTCGATGCCAGCAGATGAGCTGAGGTTCATCTGCAAGCCAGCAGACACCAGCAATTGGCCGGGGCCGGACAGCTGGATCAGGCCGTTCGGTCGGCTGACGCCTGGGATATTGGTTGCACCGTTGAAGCTACCACCCGCCACAATGCTGGAGGTATCGGATTCATGGAACTGATCGGCTACCACTGCCAGATTATTGATGTCGCCAGCTGCCTCGATTTCAAAGCGCTTGGGCACATTGACCTGGACATTGTTGTCAAACTGGATATCGGCTCCAGAATGAATGCGAACAGGCACATGATCGTTTGCGTGCAAATCACTGGACAATAGCTCGTTGATCCCAGCCTGGGTGGACTTAGAGCCCGATTGGGCCTGTTGCAAAATTTTGTCAGCAACATACGCAGCATACTTGGTGGCCGATATCGGTGCAGACGGCGTGGCGAGCTGATCTGGCGTGCCATGCGAAACCACCAAGGCCTGCGTAACTGCCGCCCCCCCAGACTGGATCATCACGCCGGTCTCACCATGAATCGAAAGCCCTCCTTGAGGCGATGGATACAGGTACTCATTTTGGCTGCGCAAGTTCAATTTGACCTGTCCCTCAAGCGCAGCAAGACTCATCGAAGAAGGTGCAACCCGCGTCAGCAGACTCATTTTGCCGATACTGGTGCTCATTTGCTCGTCTGCAATGGACAGCGCTTTCCAGCCTGGGTTGATGTATGTCACGCCAGAGCTTGCCATGTCCCAGTTGACATCACCCGTCACACTGGTTGCAGTCAACGCGCTGGCGTCGCTGTACGTGAAGTAACTCGCGCTGGTCGAACCGCTGGTTTTATCTATCCGCGTAGCATTTCTCCAGATGGTTGGATTGGTCACCATCTCGATCGCCAGGTCGCCCTTCGACTGAAGAGAAACCTGAGCGTCCATTAGCCCAACATTCAATGCTGTCGTTGGCAGATTCGTGTTTAGGGCGTCTCCCTTGGTCATGGCGCCTCCGCTGACCACAGTGGCCAAGCCTCGACCGGCAAAGATGCTGCCTCCTCGGACATCGCCCTGGGCGCGAACATCAATGTCGCCGCCATTGTGGATGGTCAACACGTCATCCACTGTTCGAGCGGATGTTGGAGCGACCACAGCGAGGTTGCTGATATTGCCCCCTGCTCTCACATCCACGTTGCC
This sequence comes from Burkholderiales bacterium, assembly GCA_028864885.1. Taxonomy (GTDB): domain Bacteria; phylum Pseudomonadota; class Gammaproteobacteria; order Burkholderiales; family Burkholderiaceae_C; genus Aquabacterium. The sequence continues at coordinate 20,064 of JAGWLR010000013.1, forward strand.
ACCACCAAAGGATCCCACGCCCTGCTTGAAGGCATCGAACGAAGACCACCAAGCCGTATTGAGAGGCGCCCCAGGATTGGACGTGTGATAGAACCAATTGGCAAAGGTTTGCGCAGCACCGGGCGCAACAACATTGCCACCTGCATTCAACTCCAGCCGACCACCATGGTCGGTGAATTGGCTCCATGCCACGTTGGGATTGGAGAACAATTGGCCATCGCTCAACTGAGCCAGACGACCCGCCACATACACACTGGCTTGAGTGGGGGTTCTGTTAGCGGCGGAATAGTTCGTCTTCAATTCGATGTTTTGAGCCGCGGCCAACTGGATCGAGCCATCCGTGGTGCGGATCAGTTTGCCGGCAGCGATCGTCAGATTTCCACCAGATCCGGCCTGGGTTTGCATCACATCGGCTGCACTCAAATCTGCGCCTGCCACAACGCGGAATGAACCAGCGGCCTCGGGGAAAATGGCCGTGGCTGACGAGGTGCTCCGACCCGCATTGGCAAAGCCGTCGCTGAGGCTGCCATTGATGTTCACGTCCTTGGCCGCCCGGATGGTGAGGTTCATGGGTTCACCACCAGCGTGCAACACATCAGGCATCGACAGATCTTTGCTCAGCGTAAAGCTGTCAACACTTTGCACCTCAGTGCCTGTGCGAACATGTGCAGATCCCGTCACGTGTGCTGCCAAGCTCAACGCTGCATTGACATCATCCTTGTGGGACATGAAGTTGCTGGCATCGGATGCCATGTTGTTCAGGCCAATCTGCTTGTTGGCCGCATGACTGACGGTGGCAAACGTATTCCCCTGATAGGTCCTGACGGCCTCCACATCCACCTCGCCGGCGGCAATGTGGGCATGGATCGGCTTGATATTCACGCGATCTGCGTCCGCCACCGCATCATCATGGCGTTGGGCGCGCAAGATCACACGGCCATCGAGCGGGTCATCACCTTGTGCCGAAATTTGCGTCTGATCGTTTTCCAAGCGAACCAAGCCTTGCGTCGACGACAAGAGGATGTCGCCCCCGTTGGCGCCGGCCCGGGTGGAGTCAGCCTTGATCGATGTGGCATTCACAACCAAGTCGCCCTGCGCCGCCAAACTGATGACGCCCCCTTGCGGTGCCGTGGCATCGATGTTGCCGTTGTTCATCAAGGTGAGGCTGCCGCCATCGGCGCTCAGGTTCACGCGCTGGGCTTTCAGCGCCGTGTTCAACGATTGATCACCCTGGCGCACCCGCACATCAATCTCGCGGTGCATGCCGCCCGCTTGCGATGCACTCACCAAGCGATCCAGCGTGCCACCGGTGGTGGCTGCAGCGCCCTCGTCAACCATCTGCTGCGCGTCCACCTGCAGGGCGCCAGACAATTTATCACTGGCTGCACTGCCCTTGATCTGGGCGTGATCGCCTAAACGCACAGCGCCCAATTTGCCTTCCGTGCCCACTGCAGACACGGTGACTGTGCCAGCGCCCTTGGCGGTGTCGGATGCCGAGGTCGGGATGGGCGCAGAGACATCCAGCACGCCATTCAGCACCACGTCACCCTGCTGGGCGGCGATCTGAATGTTGCCACCCGGCGCAGTCACGGTCCAATCGGTCCCAGCTTGTTGCGCCCAGCCTGAGGCCAGGGTTTGCGATTGCGCGGTCAGCACCACCGTGTCCGGCTGGCCCGACCGACCGGTGCCCGTCAGATTCAATTGGCCAGATGGCAAGTCAATGATGCCATCTTGCACCACGCGTTGCCCCGTCAGCGCGACCGTTGCGCCCGCGCCCCGGCGCTCGTTGAGGGTGTGCGCGTTGGCTTGCTTGGCCACGGTCAACACGCCTTGGCTGACCACCGATTGATTGGCCGCCGTGTCTGCCGTCAAACGGGCGGCTTGAATGGTCAGATCGCCCAGGGTGTTCAGGCTGCCCTTACCTGACAGGATGGCATCGCCCTGGCTTTGCAGGGTTGTGCTGGCAAAGTTGGCTTGCTTGCTGCCTTCACCCAAGGTCAAGCCACCGGTTTCGGTGTCGCGCAACGGGGGCTGCGCACGCATCACCAAATGAGCGTCGCTGGATTCAGCCCTGGCAACCTGGCCCGTGGTGTTGCGCCATGTCAGTTCCTTGGCCTGCAGGGTGGCCGTGTCGGAGGCTGCACCCAAGCCACGCAGCTCAGGGGTGTCTAACACCAACTTGTTCATCAGCAGGATTTGGTCGTCACCCGCCAGGCCCAGCGTGGTGCTACCCGCCAGGTCAATGCTGCTGTAGCTGCGCAGCTTCACCGATTGGGTGGCGTTCAGTTGCGCCAGCAACGCCCCTTCAATGCTCAAGGCCGTGGGGTCGTCAGACTTGGCGCCCAAGACGATGTGTTGTGCCCCCAGGCCCATGGCCTGGGTGTCGATTGCAGCGGTATCGCTGATGGCCAATTGTTTGACGGCATCCATTTCAATGGATGACCCTGCCACCCGGGCGCTCGCGCCTAAGCTCAGGGTACCTTGATCAGCAACGCCATCGGTGCCACTGAGTGATCGCGACACCTCGATTTGATCGACATTGCTGACCACCAGGGCGGCGCCCTTGCCAGACAGGGTCAGCGCATGAGTGCCTGCCCGGCTGCCGGTGGCGGCAACGCTGACACCATCTTGCACACTCACCGCGTTGCTGGCTACGGCAATCCATTCGCCACCAGCCAATGAACTGGCGATGCTGACGTCAGTTGACTCAGTGCTGATGGCCGCGTTGTCAGCCGTGCCAGATCGTGTACCGCCCAACAAAACGCTGGCAGCCCCAGTGGCCTTCAACTGTTTGGCACTGATGGCGGCGTAGCCGTCTTGAGCGGCTTGTCCATCGGCCACCACTTCGATCTTGGGCATGGACAGATCCAGCTCACCACCATTCAAGTTGAATTGGGCCGCCCAATCAAAATTGGAATCCGCACTGAGCGATGCACGCCCCGCCTCGCCAGGCAAGGTGGGCACGGCCTTGCGCTGCTTTTCAGCGGCGCGGGTCAGGTAATCGTTGATGGAGGTAACCGTGAGGGTTGACTTGGCGCGGAAGGTGGCTTCTGGCTCCAAGGTCAATGCCAGTGTCTTGTCGTTGCCGCCATTGATCTGGGTGCCCACGCCGGTTTTGTAGCCCGACACCTGCACACTGCCATCATCACTGGGGGCCAAGGCTGTGGTGAGCGTGGTGGGGGTTTTCAGGCTGGACGTGGATACCAATACTGCGCCCGGCAGCACGGCATACCGTGCGGGCAAAAGGGTGTAGCGGCCCGCGGCCAACACACTGCTGCCCGTCAACACCTCAACCTGATCGCCTGCATTCAAGGTGGTGCCCGCCGCTTTGGTGGATGCAGTGATTTCAGCATCGTTGGGGGCAAAGTCATACGTATAGCCCGGCAGGATGGCAAACACGCCAGGCCGGTTGAGCGTGTCGGTGCTGCCGCCCACACCAGCCGAGAACTCCCACGCCAGCACATCGCCGCCGGCCTGGGCCTGCACCCCCGCCTGGCTGGCGATGGTCAAGCCCTTGCCTTTGACCAGCACGCCCTTGCCCACGGGCAAGGTGCTCAAGCTGAGGCTGGACGAGTTGACCGTGGCGTCTGCACTTTGCGGATTGATTTCGTTGAAGACAGTGCCTTGGGTGTCATAGAACCACTGCGCCCCGTTGATGGTGGTCCCCACTGGTACGTTCACGCCATCCCCCGTGACCGACAAGATGCTGTCGTCAGCCAGGAAGGCATTGTTTTCAGCCTTCAAGGATATTGACCCGAAGGGCTGGCGAATCACCCCTTGGTGATGGATGTCGTATGCCGCCAGCGTCAAGTCACCAAAGGCCGAAAGCGGTGTAGCGCTGGTCGATCCATTGCTGGGCTGCAGCGTGGTCAGCGTTGAATCACCCGATGTGCCTTGAAGGGTGTAGTGGCTCAAGGTAGTGGCATAAATCTGCCCAGCCGTGATGGACAAATCGCCCACAAAATTGAGCTGCCCATTGAGTTGATTGCCGTTGCGGAAGGAGGTGCCCACCAGGCGGACTTCACCATCGCGACGCTGCCCCACTTCGTTTTGTGCGCTCAGGGTGGCGTTCAGCTTGACTGTGGCATCTGACGTAGCGCCTGACCCAAAGCCTTGCAGTGCGCTGTCACCATACAACTCGATCAGCCCGGCGTTGACCGTCAGGCCCGCATCCCCCTTGACGGCATCCGGAACTGGGAAGGCAGTCAAGCCTTTGGTCGGCACCAAATCGCGGTTGCCCAAAGACACATAGGCCGCCTGCAGGGTGTGCAGCTGATGGTCATCGGCTGACAAAACGGGCGACGTCAAAATCAACGAACGCAGCGGCACCGAGCCGGCCACACCCGGGTTAGCAGCGAGGTTCACTCCTGACCCCAAAGTGATCTTGTCATCGGCACGCAGCTCAATGCGATCGAAGCCCGCTGACAGCAAATTGTCAGACGAGATCACCGCCTGGTTGGCCTGAGCCCCATGACTGGTCACGTCGGCGGCTGCCCCCAGCACATTCACTTGACGCTCGTTGGTTGAATAGGCCTGAATGCCCGGCCCCGACACCAACAGATCTGTGTAGCCCTCTCGGCTCAAGCTGAGCTTGAATTGCCCACCCGAAACCGAAGCGTCCGGACGATTAGCCTTCAAGGCACCAGCCAGCACAATGCCATCGGCTGACGCCACTTCGACGCTGCCTGCCGCTGCACTAAGATGGGTCTTGCCTGGCGTACGGCCCAGGTCCAGATCTCCAGACGTGCCACTGACGTCGATGGTCGAGCCCTCATCCGTGATCACCGAGCCCTTGGCGTTGCCTGATGAGCGAACGTTCAGTTGAACCTTGCCGCCGCCCAAGACTTGGCCGGTGACAAAGGTGCCTGCCCCCGTGGTGGTGGTGATCGCTTTGGTAATACCCGATGCATCCAGCAGGCTGCCGCTTTGAAGATGGATGGTTTGATCCACGTTGGCACCGACACGATCCGTGGCTTGATCTACTTGGTCACTCTCGCTGCCATGTGCCCCTTCAAGCGCCAACGCAATGGTGCCAGCCCGAGCGCGCACCGTGCCTTGAACCTCAATTTTTCGACCCGCGATCAAGCTGACCGATCCACCGGCCCCTGCATCAATCAAGCTGTTGGCCCCGACATTCACAGAGCCACCATCCACCAAATCAGCGCTCTTGGGCGCCTCGCCAGGCTGTTTGCTGGCCGTCAGGCCCAGCTTCACGCCCTCGCGCAGACCTGTATCCAGCGTCTGCACCGCGGTCATGCTCAACCCTGCCCCTGCGCGGCTGGGGTTCAACACCAGGTTTTTCAACTGTGGCGCCAGCACGGCACCTGCTGCCACGGTCACATCACCCAAGGCCGACAACTTGAAGGTACCAAAGCCATGGTCGTTGAACAGGCTGCTGTCCAAAGTCCAACCGCCCATTGCGGCGGCTTCACCATACGCCATGGAGCGAACACCCGACACGCTCAAGGTGCCGCCTGACTTGAAGTCAAACGCTGACATCTGGCCCGCCAGGGTCAACATCCCTGTGGGATCAAACGACATTGTGTTGAACCCACTGTTGACCTCGACTGAAAGCCCACCAGCCTTGCCCGTGGTCGTGGTGCCATTGGCCGTACGCCACACGCCGGCGGACACATCCAGTGCGCTGCCCGCAGCCACATCGACCGAATTCATGGCGGTCAAATTGATGTTGCCGCCATCCACGTGGATCGACTGAGCTGTGGAAGCCGCACCGCGTTCATCCAGCAACGTTCCCGACGTATCCAGGTGAGCACCATCCTGCACATTGATGTTGCCATCCCCCCCCACGGCCACGGCATTGAATGAGAGGCTTCCCCCCGTTGCCTTGATGCTCGAAGCCACATTGATGTGCTGGGCGTTGACGGTCAACTGCCCCATCGTGCCCAGATCCAGGTTCACATCACGCGCCAATGACACGGTGTTGGCATTGAGGGCCAATTGCCCCACGCCGCCAGACTGAAGGGCTGTGGATGAGACGGCAGTTGCCCCGATTTGGGCAAAGAAGGCATCAGCAGCGGCTGAGTCCAACTCAGGCACCACGCCCAGATGCGCCGGGGTCCCGGAAACCAGATCCACTTCTTGATTCAGAATGCCTTTGCCCTGATCGTATCGACCGATCGTGACCTTGCCTTGGCTAGGCAACAGTTGGCCATACAACTCAGGATGATCCAGCAGAATCTGTGCTCGGCCGAGTTCGTCTGAACCCTCATCCAGCAACGAAGTTGTATCCGCGGCCGTCACGTACCCTGTGTTGATTTGCCCATTGCGCTGGTAGCGCCCCACGACCGCATTGGCCTTGACATTACCCCCAACGTACATGTTCGTACCGCTGACGGCCAACGTGCCGGCATCAGCGCCTTGCTCATAGCTGCTGATTTGGGCCAAGCCAACCGGGTTGCTGGGCGCCAGCAATTCGTCGTATTTGACCTTGGGGTCGGCTTTGTCAATGGCGATCAGTTGATTGCCCTTGCGCACATACGAGGTCGAGACAGTACCGGCTTGATATTGGATGCTGCCGCCTGAAATGTCGACCGTGGCGCCATCGGCAATCACCGAATCGCCTTGTGATTCAAGGCGAACATTGCCCCCCCGGGTAGACAGCTCTGCCGCGGTACGCTCGATCAGGTTGTACTGGCCTTTGACATTGGCCACTGAAACGGCACGATTGGCGTTAGACAGGATTTCTTGCCGATACAGCACACCTCCGCGCTGCACAGGCGAATCCGCCAATTCGATCTGGAACAGCCGCCCATCGAGTTGGTTACGGCTCATGGCCACCTGAACATCCTTCAGGCCCGAGGCATCGATGACGGCCCCCTGATCCACGACCAGATGGCTGTTGTCAGTGGCGTATAGGTCTCCCGTTGCAAACAATTTGTTATCGCCAGAAGACGCTGCCAGCACATTGATGTTGCCCGAATTGGCCTTCACCAACGCGCCGGATCGAATGCGAACGTCTTGACCCCGGATGTCGACCTTTGAGCGGTAATAGGTTTCCGCGTCTTTTTGGGTAGCGGTTGAATCGGTCTCTGGCAAAACCTGGGTGACGCTGTTTTCACCCAGCTCCACTGTGCCCATGGCTGCGCCACGCTTAGGTTGTGCTGAGGTATTGCCCTTCACGCCTGGGATCGTTGGAGGGGTGTAATTCCCCGTTGTCTTCATCCCCTGCAGATAAATCGCCCCGTTCTGCCCCTTCACCGCGGTGGTGGCTGTGATCACGCCGTTTTGGCGAACGGTCATGCCCACCAGGTTGACTTCGCCTTGCTCAGCCTTGATGTAGTTGCTGATGTTGGTGCTGGCCTTGTTGTCCAGCGCGGCGGCGTTTTCAACCGTGTTGACATCGTTGCTGCTGTTGGCAAAGGCATCTACCGCCACCACCAGGCCGCGTTGAGCCGGGTCAACCGAGTTGTACAGGTACACCTTCTGGCCTGCGGCCAACACGGTTTGGCCCTTCGGCGTTTCAATGGTGCCTTCGTTGTAAACCTTGGGGGCCACCATGATCACGTCGCCACCGGCCAGAGCCTTGATCTCAGCGCCCCGCTCAACAGTAATGAAGCCAGTAGGCAAGGATTCGTCATCGCCGAAGATGACATTGCCCTGTGTATCGTTGCGGATGCCCTTGTTGTAGGTGTCGTTGGCCAGCTTCAAGGCCGTGGTCACGAAGCGAGCGGTGTCAATGCGTGCGGTGGGCCCAAAAATCACACCATTGTGGTTTTGCAAGATCACTTCGCCATTGGCTTTGATCTGCCCCAGGATCACACTGGGGTTGCTGTCCCAGATGTTGTTGAGCACGCTGGACGACGCATCGGGCTGGATGAAGCGAACGGTGTAGCCCTGGCCGATGTTGAAGCTGTCCCAGTTCAGGATGCCTTTGGCACTGCGCTGGGTGATATCAAGCTCTTTCGAAGCCAAGGCATCCAAATAATTGCCGATGGTGAAATCACCCTGGTTCTTTTTCAGGTCAGTGTCCAGCAAGCCCGCTTGATTGCTGGCCCAAGGCAAGTTGCGCATGGGTGGCGGTGTGATCGCGGTGATCGCGGCCGAGCGCACCACACTGCTGCCCATCGTGCGGGTTTGCGCATGGGCATCTTCGCCTATCACCCCTAGCGCAGCGGGCCCAGCCGCGGCCATCGTCGCCACCAGGGCTTGGGCGGTGCGCGCCACGGCGCGGCTTTCACCCGCCCCAGCCTTGCCGGACGAACGCACATGCTCGGCCGCCGGCACGCGCATGCCACGACGACGATCAAACACCAGACGATGGACTCGCTTGTTCATGACTTCTCTCCTCTATCAGCGCGCAGGCGCACCTCAAAACGCCTGGCGCAGAACCAGATCCCAGTGCAACTTCTTCTTTGATGTGGTGTCGAATCCGCCGTCTTGTGCGGCTCGATCGGTTTTGATCAATGGCAGGGCCAGGTTCAGCGACAACTGCAAACCGTGCCCGCTTTCAGCTCGCCACCCCAAGCCGGTACTGGCCATATGCACATGCGCATGCTGAGAAGCCGCAGGCTCTTTGGTCAACAAGAAGCCACGGTCATAGAAAGCCAGTGCGGTGCTACGCCAGTCACCCCAAGGTGACCAAGGCGGTGTGATCAATTCAAAGCGGCTGGACCAGCCCATGTCACCCGCCTGCTCGTATTCGTAATAGCCGCGAATGGTGTCCATGCCCCCCAAGGCATATTGCTCGCCAGAAGCCAAGGGGCCAGAGGCGAGCTGGGCATCGCCCTTGGCATTGAGCTGCCACTTGCCAAACAAGGTGGTCTGCACACCTGCACCGGCCTTCCAGACCATGAAGTCGGGGCTGGAACCCGCCCGCTTGCATTCAAACTGATCCAGCTGGCCGCGGCCTTCGCAATCGACCTTGCGCCCGGCCATCGATTCGCTGGCCCCGGATACCGAGGTATTGGCTTGCCAAGTGGTTTGCGCCGACGCTTGGCCGTAGAGGTTGTAGCCCACCGACACCACGGGGTAACGCAGCGGTGGCTTGGCCGTGGTCACCCCACCGATGTCTTGATTGCGGTCGTGGTTGTCTTTGTAGTCCAGCCCGACGTACAGGCTGTGGCGCACAGGCCAGTTCAAGGCATCCAGCTGGCGCTGCCAACGCAGGCCGTAGAAGGTGCCGCGCGTCAACGTGGCGCCGCCCAGGCTGGTGTTGCTGGGGGTGTCGCTGCTGCTGTTGGTTACCGACATCGTGAGGTCATCGACCACAGACAGCGGCATGGCATAGATGAAGGTGAGCGTGTTGGCGTCAGACGGATGCGTGGGGGCGTATTGCCAACTCAAGGCCGCGGTATGCCCCTTTTGCCACAGGTTGGTGTAACTGAGCACCGATTCAATGCGGCCGCGATGGGTGTTGAACGATTGCTTGGAATTGGCTTCAACCGAGCCATGTACGGCGGGCTTGTCGTCGACCTTCAGTTCTACATTCAACTTGTCGGCTTGATCGCCTGCACCGATCAGCGGGGTGATTTGCACATCGCCCGATTGGGCTTTGCCCAGGTCGTCCTGCACTTGCGGAAAGTAAGGCGTTTGCCCCGGTGTCAGGCTGGGCACTTTGGCCTGAATGCCACTTGGCAGGTTGTACTGCGCACCGGTGACCTTTAGCCGGTCTACCTTGGCCTCGACCACCTCCAGGCGGATTTGGTCGTTCTGAATTTTTTGATCCGGCACACTGACCACGACGGACAGGTAACCGGCATCTTGGTAAAGCTTTTCTAAAGCGGCGCGTGCGGCTTCGATGTCTTTGAAGGTTTTGTCAGGCCCCAAATAGGGTTCCAAGGCTTTTTCAACCATGCTGGCGGGCAACACGGTGTTGCCCTGCACGATGTATTCGTAAACATTGAAATGAGGGGAAGGCTGAGGTGCTGCGAACGCAGACGCTGCCCACATTGAACATGCCAACAACCAAGCCGTTTTTTTCATTTGCCGCTACACACAAAGAAACAGTCCCCAAGAGGGGACTGTTTGGATCACCGGGAAGAGCCCGGTGCTGATGATCCTGTCATCAGGCGACAGCCTGATGACAACTCAACCACCGGATTAGCGGGTGATGTAAGGAGCGTTGGAGTTGCCGGTGCGGCCAAAGGTGGTTTCCACGCCGGTCAAGAAGATGCCAGGGCTGGAGGTACCAGGAGCCACAGCGCCTTGCAGAGCGGGGATGATTTCGTGGCATACACCGCCGGGGCAGTAAGCAGCCAGTTCATACACGTAGTCGTAACGACCGCTCAGGGCAGTAGCCGTTTGCGAAGCACCAGCCACGCCTTCGGTAGCAGCCACTTCGTTGATACGAACGAAGCGATAGGTGTCAGAGCCACCGATCGGGTTGTTCTCAAGCGACAGGGCGCCAAACTTGAAATCGGTGCTGTCGTTCAAGCAGTTCTTGACATCAGACGAACCGTTGTTCAGAACGGAAGCGTAATGGGTCAGCGACTTGCCCGAAGGAATAATCGTTTCGGCACCACCCAGAGGGCCGGTAGCGTTGTACCCCAGGAAGTACAGCTGAGCCGACTGTTGCGTACCCGAAGATTGGGGGCGCATGCAGTAGGTGATCTTGCTGACCGACGAACCTGGAACCAGATAGGCGCCACCGGAGGTCTTGGCTGCGTTGAAGTAGTCGTTGTTGATCAACGAACCCACTTGAGCGCGGCTCAGGCTGGGTTGGCAAGCGGGGGTGGTATCACCAGCAGCGCAGGTCGAAGCCACGATGTTGCCGCCAGCAGCCGTCTTTTGGTAGGCTTGCAAGGCGTTGTACAGGGTGCTGTTCACAGCGATGCCGAACACTTGGCTGAAACCAGAAACCTGGAAGTCAGCGGGGTTGTACTTGGTGGCATTGAAGATGGGGCCCTCCACGTCCAGGAAGCCACCATCAGACTTGCTGGTGTCAGCCAGGGTGGTGCCGCAGCTCTTCATTTGGCCAGCAGCCAGGAAGCTCAGGGACTCGGTGCCAGCAGCCAAGGCGGTGCAAGAACCCGAACCCACCAGGAAGCCGGTGGCGGTCGAGGTGGGGAAGGCCGAAGCGTTGGTCACAGCGCTTTCAGAGCCGCCACCGACGTTCACGCGCACTTCGTTTTCAGCGGTACCAGCGAAGTCGACCGAGCAGGTGCCGGTGAACTGGTTACCCAGGCTGGAGGTAGAGGTGCTGGTCTTGTACAGGGTGAAGGTACCACCGGCGCTGGAGCACAGGTTAGCCAGGCCGCGGGCCACGTTGGTCGAGGACGCGGAAGAACCGGTCAGACGGGCCACGCCAGCAGCGTGGGCTTGCGCCACGCCGCACACGGCGACGGCAGCGATCATCAGCTTGGTCAATTTCATTGGGATGTCCTTAGGTAATGCAAGGGTGGGAAGGATCAAAAAATTGGTCTACCAGAGGGCGCCCTGATGGCGCCCCCTTTAAGCCAAATTACTTGGCAGAGCGGCGGCGAGCCACAAAGCCAGCAGCAGCCAGGCCAACCAGGGCCAGGGCATAGGACTCAGGCTCGGGAACGGGAGCTGCGGTGGCCCAGGTCAAGGTGCCTGCAGATTGGTTCCAGGTGAAGGTACCGTTGTTGTTCAACAGGCCAGTGGTGTCAGCACCAGCGGTATGGGTCACACCCACTTGCTGCTCGGAACCGTCGCCCAAGGCCATCCAGAAATTGTTCTGAGCGCCAGTGGTGGTGGAAGCCCACTTCAGCTTGCTTACCCAGTTGGTGCCGAAGTTGGTGGATGCGGCCACAAAGTTGGGATCAGCAGAGTTAGCTGCATAGTAAGAGCCGTTGTCAACGGCGCTTGAAACACCGGAATTGGTCCAAGTGGCATTGGCCCGAACACTGCCTGCTGTCAGGCTGCTGACTTGCTGTGTCAATGCGCTAGCAGTGGGAGTACCCGTGGTCAGAATGCGCTGAGGAACGCTATTGGCATCGCCAGCGATCACAGCCCAGCGAGCGGGATCGTCGATATGAGCCAGGAACGGAGCCACCGCCGAGAAATCGTTGGTAGTTGCTTGGGTCACGCCGTTCACGGTGATGGTGTTGGCGTTGAAGTTCCAAACCACCTTGTTGCCTTCAGCGCCCAAGCCACCGACTTGCATAGGGTCAGCCGTGCTCACAAAGTCGTTCAGGTTCAAACCCAGATCCACAAACACGGAACCTGTACCGGGATTGACGTTACCGGGCATGACGGCATCGAAGGCAATGAACGCCAACGAGCTGTTGCCCGTGTACATGTCATCCAAAGAAGCGTGGGCGACGCCAGCGGTAGCCAGGGCCACGGCGGCAGCGATGTGTTGCAATTTCATTTACTTGCTCCGAAGAAGGAAGGTCAAAAATTTTTTGGGACTCCGAGCGGACTGCATCCCGAAGTGCTCCCAGTGTCGAAAACACGTATGACAAGCGTTGGGGGTGAACCCGAATCCGGCATGAGCCGTTTGGATGGCACACCTTGGGTGTCATCCGGCATGGCCCAAGGTGGCCACGGTGCGTGACGCAAGACGCGCCCATCGCGCATACCAACCGTGAGCCAAACGGATCACTTCAGATGACAATTCCGAGCCGATCCGTGTGATGCAGGCTCTACCCCCCTTGTCCGAGGGGGCTGAGTCAAAATGTGGGAACTCGTTGACTCAGCCTTGCATCAAGGGCGCGCATGACACACCCTCACCGCCATCACGTCCCCACCTCGGCAACGTGGCATCGTCATCAACACCGCCACGGCCTTGTTGTTCATGCGGGGCAGTGAACACGATCTGAATTTGCGCGGGGCATTCACTCACATGCCAGCCGACGCGCTGGTGTCAGCGGGGCTGGACTTGGAATGCCGGACAGCCCCTCCGACGTCGAACGATTCATTGCTTTGCACGGCCCCCTGCCGAAAGGCGTGGCCTTGCCCGATGCCCCATCTAAAAAACCGTTCACTGATCAAACCCTGAACTTATGGTTATACGGCCTGCCATGAATAGCAGGCCTGTTTGTTTTACGCCCACACTTGCATCACTCTCATTGATCACCTGTCATATGCAGGTCATCTGCTTCTAGGAAGGTTAAGGCCTCTCACCTGGAAGTATCAACATGAGACGTGATCTACGCACCTTGATCGGTGCTCTTGCGCTGACATCCCTGGGCCTGACTGCCATGGCAGCGTATGCCGGCGGCGAACAAGCCCACATCGCCATGCCCCCCGCACCCTACGCGGTAAAAGGCAAGATGACCCGTGCCCCACATGGCGTGACCGATTTGAAGTTCAATGAACTTTTCAACATGCCGGTGGGCCCCAAGGGCCTGGAGCCAAGCGAGAAGCGAACGGGCCTGGAGGGCCAACGCGTCCGCATGGTGGGCTACGTGGCCAACGCCGAAGAGCCTAGTCCCGGCATGTTCATCCTGACCCCCATTCCCGTTGTGTTGGGCGATGAAGACGAGAAGCTCGTCGACGACCTTCCGCCCACCGCAGTCTTCGTGCACCTGAGCCCCGCATTCGCCAAAAAGACCACCCCCAACTTTGCCGGCCTGATCCAACTAACCGGACGACTCGAAGGGGGCGCTAAAGAAGAGGCCGACGGCCACGTGTCGACGACGCGGCTTTATCTGGATGACGCCGCCTCCAAAGCTTTAACCCGAATCACCACCTCAAAGAAGGTGGCCCATCAGCACCGCTGAAAACAACCTGTTCAATCGTTCAATCCCTTTCAGGAGTTTCCATGTCCCACGTTCGCTTTCAAACTCGTGCGGTATCGGCCGCCGTGTGGTCTGCTTTGGCCTTGATGGCTGGCGCCGCTGATGCAGCCCCAGTGATCTCTCGGCTGACCCCACCCAGCAACCCCATCACCGCCACCGCCACCACGTTGGCGCGCTTCCTGCCCGGCCAGCGCTTTGACCTGCAGGCCACCGTTCAGACCGACGGCACCAACAAGATCGCCAAGGTTGAGTTTGCTGTGGATGGCACCCAAGTGGCCACCCTCACCAATGACCTGACCAGCACCGACCAATTCAGCGGCAAGACCAGCTTGGTCAAGAATGGTCTGGTGGCCGGCCTGGCCCCTAACAGCGTGGTGGCTTCGCTTCGCGCCTATTCGAACACCCATGCAGGCGTGCACACCCTGACCGTGACCGCCACCGATGAGGCCGGCGGCGTGAGCACCCGCACCGGCAACTTTGAGGTGGTGAGCCTGGTGACCAACGGCGGCCGCCCGGCCAAGAACGTCATCATCATGTTGGGTGACGGCATGGGCGCCGCCCACCGCACTGCCGCCCGCGTGATGGCCAAGGGCTATCTGCAAGGCAAGGCACAAGACCGCCTGGCGATGGACACCTTCCCCAACACCGCCATGGTGATGACGGCCTCGCTGAACTCAATCGTGACCGACTCGGCTCCTGGCATGGCCAATTATGTGACGGGCAACAAGGCCAACAACAACCAGGAAGGCGTGTTCCCCGACGACACCACCGCCAAGTTTGACAACCCCCGTGTCGAATACCTGTCTGAGTTCCTGCACCGCACCAAGGGCACCTCGACCGGCATCGTCACCACCGCCGACATCTTCGATGCCACCCCTGCCGCCAACGCGGTGCACACGCAAGACCGCGGTGCTGGCTCGGGCATCATCGACCAATATCTGGATGACCGCAACGCCACCGGCCTGAGCGTGTTGATGGGCGGCGGCCGCAAGTGGTTCCTGCCTGCCACCACCTCGGGCTCGGCTCGCTCTTCCAGCAGCGACTATGTGCTCAACAGCGACATCACCACCGGCTGGGGCGTCTCGGCAGGCGCGATCGACACCAACCGCGATGTGATCGCTGACTTCCAGTCGGCGGGCTTCACCTACGCACCAGACAAGACCACCCTGGACAGCGCCGGCACCCCCGATAAGCTGCTGGGCTTGTTCGCCCTGGGCAACATGAACGTGGCGTTTGACAAGCTCAATGGCCGTCGTGGCGCATCGAGCGTGACCGCCGACTATGGCTTCCCTGACCAGCCGATGTTGCCAGAGATGACCGACAAGGCCTTGCAAGTGCTGAGCAAGAACCGCAACGGCTTCTTCCTGATGGTTGAAGGCGCATCGATCGACAAGCAAGCCCACTTGATGGACAGCGATCGCTGGATTGTCGAAACCATCGAGTTCGACAAGGCCATCGAGAAGGCCAAGGAATTTGCTGAATCGCACCCCGACACGATCGTGATCGTGACGGCTGACCACGAGTGCGCTGGCGCCGCCATCATCGGTGCATCAGTGAAGACCGCCCAGCAATTGAAGGATCTGGCATCTGGCGCCACCAGCGGCACCCCCGATGCCAACACCGTGGTGGGCACCTATGACGCTGCCAAGTTCCCAGCCTACACCGTGGCGGCGGACGGCTACCCCTTGACCACCGACATCGACTACAAAATGTTGATTGGTTACGGCGCCAACGCCGACCGCTACGAAACCTGGTTGAGCAGCGCCTATCCGGTGGCAGACAGCTCCCATCCGTTCTACAAATCGGCTCCGGTGTCGACCAATTCGCCTAGCACCGTGTTCAACCGCAACAACCGCGCGGCTTCGTACAGCACCAACACCTACACCAACAGCTACCTGATCACCGGTCAGGTGCCGGGCGGTGGCGGCAACCAAGCTGCGCACACCGGATCCGACATTCCCCTGTCGGCCTTTGGGCGCGGTTCGTCCCAGTTCGCCGGTGTGATCGACAACACCGACGTCTTCTTCAAGCTTGCCCAGATCGCCGTTGGCGGCAGCAAGTAAGTGAACACGGTCTGATTGGAGAAACAAGATGTTCAAGTTTTCCTTCAAAAAGGCCGTGGTGCTGACCACACTGGCAACCGCCGGTGTGGCAGCCCATGCAGGCCTCAACATCCACGCCGATCTGAACTTTGACTCGGTAGCCAGCGGCACCACCGCCAACCAGTATCTGGCTGGCCTGGGCCTGAACACGGCCATGTCATTCGGCAATGCCGACACCGTTTACGACGACCCGATCTACGACGCGGACGGGCACCTGCTCAATGGAGGCGCTTTCCACTGGGTCGATGCATCCAACGTGTACGGCAACGTGCTGGTGAAGGCTGACGACAACGCTGTGTCGGCACACAACGTGCTGTGGAACGACCACGCCCCGATCTTGTTGTCGTTCAACGGGCCAGTTGACATCGCCTCGTTCTCGATCCAGCAGGATCTGAGTGGCTTCGGCTATTTGGGTGACAAGGGCAACTACTTGGGATTCGTCGACAACACCGGCCACATCATCACCGCCGACAACGTGTACTACACGCAAGGTGGCAATCCTGGCCTGACGATCTCGGCCAGCAATGTGAAGGGCGTTTCAGGCATTTTGCTGTCGGCAGGCGTGAGCTACGACAACATGCATCTGAGCACGGTTGCGGCTGTGCCAGAGCCCAACTCGCTGGCCATGGTGGCAGCGGCTCTGGGCGTGATCGGGATCTTTTCGCTGCGTCGCAAAGACCAGGCCTGATCGGCTCTGAGGCATCAAAACAAGGGGCTCCGTGTGGAGCCCCTTTTTGTTGTGTTCAAGGATTCGGTAGCGGCAGTGGCACAGGATGGTAGGTTTGCTCAACCAAGACCTGGGTCACTGCAGAAGGAACAGGCACCTTTTGCTGCGCCAAAAAATCCAGCGTGTCTTTTTGATAACCCAATGCCGCAGCGTGCACGGCATTGAGCCCAAACTGATCTGCCGCATCGTATTGCGCTCCCGCCTTGGCCACCAATTCCTTCATGGCGTCGATGTGACCGAACAGCGCAGCCTCTTCCAGTGCATGCCGACCTTGTCGGTTGTAGGCGCGCCAATCGGCCCCATTCGCCAAGAGCAGATCGATCATGCGCAGTTGCCCGGTGGCACAAGCCAGGTGAAGGGGCAATTGCCCACCCCGACTGGGTGCATCCCATCGTGCGCCTTTGCGCAGCAACTCTTTGGCAACCAATTCTTGCCCCTGAAAGACGGCTGCCGCCAGCGGCGTCCAACCATTGACTCCTGGCACGTCAAGGGCCGCCCCTCGGCGGATCATTTCGCGCACCAGTTCGAGCTGACCGTGCAAGCTGGCCACCGACAAGGGCGTGGCTCCCGTCAAAGGATCATGCACATTCAGATCGGGATGCTGCTGCTTCATCCAATCCATCGCCGCAGCCCATTGGCCTTGTTTGAGCAAGGCCATCAAGCGCTGCTCGGGTTGGCGCAAGGGATCGGTCTCCAGTCGTGTCCAAGGCCCCTCTTGCTTGATCAGGGCATACGCTTCGTCGAGCACAGGGCCATTGCGATCAGCCGGTGCCGGCAGGATGAAGGAAGACCACTCGGCGTCCGCCAATGCATGGGCCGACAGACCGAGCGCCAATGCCGCGGCAATCCAGGGCCGCGTCTTGTGAGGAAGGATGTTCATGAATTGATCAGGTATATGACTCGCCAGCCGAAGCGCCTGTGCCGATCGCATTCATCGTCATCGCCTTGGCCACGGCCTGGGCTCGGTTGGCTGCGCCCAGCTTTCGCAGAATCTTCTGGACATGGTTCTTGACTGTCAGCGCGCTGATGCCGAGCTTTTCGCTGATCTGTTGATTGCTCAGCCCATCGCGAACCCACAGCAAGATCTCCTTTTCTCGATCGGTGATCGGTGTGACGCGCTGATATGGATTCACGAACACGGGATGCATGGCCGTTCGCACAGGCACCATCTGGCGTTCGGTAACGCACACACGCTGATAGGTCAAGTGCACGCACGGCAAGAGCATTTCAAGCGCGGACATGGCCTCATCGCCATACTCGCGCTGAGGGTGTGCAAACAAGAAAAAGCTCTCGATCTCGTCTGGTCGCCCAGGCCGGGTCACCCCGTGGATCAGCAGCTGGTTGAAGCCCAGGCTCACGAGCGAGTCCCAAACCGGATGGCCGCTGACCAGCTCTGCCAAGTCCAGACGACAAGATTGCTGGCGGGTTCGCTTCCAAACCTGAACGGCCATGTTGACGATCTCAGAGCGAGCGTCTTTGAGCTCGTCGATGATGTCTTGTGGAACTGGAATGCTGTTGAAGATATCGAACACCAGATCGCGCTGCTCGCGATCGTAGGCGCCACACACGCTCACCTTGTGAGGCAGCCAGCGTTGCAGATCGCCCTGACTCCACATGAAAAATTGATGCCGCCGACGAACCTGTGGGGCCGCTTCGACGATGCGAAGCAGGCACTCGGATTGTTCTGGGGCAAGGTGTTGGTGTGACATGCTGGATAGACTCAATAGCGCATTCAGTCTATGGACCTTGAATGACGGTTTGTTGACGGCTGACATGAATGCAGCCGTTTGGGGGATTACCCCTGCTCGAAGCGCCAATCCGAATACTGATTGACCCCTTCGGGTGCCCGCAAGGGATGGCCTTTGGCCCTGCTGTAAACCCCCTTGATTTGATTGCCGCTTCGGATCACCCCCCAAGGTTTGAGGGTGATCGGATCGAGCCACAGCCGACGCAGGTGTCGAACTTCGTGGCCGCTGCGGCGATCGTCCAGCAATTCATCGAAGCTCATGGGATACCGTTTCGGCTGCCCTTCCGGGGTTTGATCGTAGAAATGTTGAATCGCGTCGCGGATCTGTGTTGCGCGGAACACAAGTTCCATTTCTCGTTCTCGGCGCGATTCAAGCAGCCATTGCTGCCCCAGCGCGGCCAACACCACTGAACTGACCGCGACCCACCATAAGAGCAACAGAAAGGTGAACCCACGTTGGCGCTGCATGACTGTCACCAGGTGTTGAAGGGGGTGCCATCCTGCGCGCGCGCCTGCGCCCCACTGCGAACGTCGCCCATCTTGCCCTCGACCGCGCTGTTGGGCGGCGGCGGCAACATCAGCCAACTGTCTTTGCGGCCCGTGATCGGATCTTCTGGAATCTTTCTCAAGTAGCCCCGCGTCACCAGCTCGTCCAGCGAATCGGGGTAGCGCCCCCGGTCAGCGGCAAATTTGTCGATGGCATCTCGCATGACATTGAGCGAGGTCTTCAGGCTGGCTTCTCGGGCGTTGTCGACCGCATGGGTGTAGCGTGGTGCCACGATGGAGGCCAACAAGGCGATGATGGCCAGCACCACGATCAGCTCGATCAGCGTGAAGCCCTTGGCTTGGCGGTTCATCAGCGTCCTCACCATGATCGATAGGGTGTGCCGTCCAGGCTCACGCCCTCGGCGGTCGAGTAAACGTCGAACACGTCTTCACCCGGCGCAGGCGCATCCGGTGGACTGCTGTAGCTGCGCAGCCCCCAGGTTTGGGCGGCAGGCAGATCGGGGCTGGCCAAGGGGTCTCGCGGGATGCGCCGCAAAAAGTACATCTTGGCGCCTTTCGTTGAAGTGACATCGGGCACCCCCTTGACCAAGGCCTCAAGATTGGGCGGGTAGCCCGAATCACCTGCATGGTGCTCAATGCGGCCTTGATCCCAGGCTCGCTTGTAGTCGTCAAGCGCCGTTCGAATCTGCCGCAGGGCTTGATGCAATTCGGCCTCGTTGGCACGCTTCTTGGTTAGCGCGGCCAGCGGCATCGCTGCACTGGCCAGGATACTGACCATCAAGACGACGATCAGCATCTCGATGAGGGTGAAGCCCCGCTCACGGCTGCGGGTCGTCACCGGTGGCTCCTGAATTGGATCGGGGTTCATCGGGCTGCGCTGGCGGCTCGGCTGGAGGGGGCGCATCGCTGGTGGTGGCTTGTGGATCGCGAACCCGGATTCGCCAGGTAGCCCCCGCTTCATCCAAAGCCAAATCGGTTTCTGCACCGCCCGCCTTGGGCTTGACCTGCAAGGTCACGTTTTTGTTGCCATGCGGTGGAACCTCCACCTGAATGCGTCCATTCGCACCTTGAACATCAGGGGCATCGAACAAGGCGGAGTCATACGTCAACCCTGTGCTCAAAGGCATGCCGCCGGGGTTGTAGACACTCACGATGAACGAAGAACCAGGCAGCACCTCATCCGGCCCCGTGACCCGAACCCCATTGCCGCGCAATGCCGCGCCTGGCACCCCAGAGCCCAGCGCAGGTCGGCGCGCGGCACTCGCGCCCGCCCCATTGCCTGGGCTGGAACTGGCCTCGCCGTTCTGCATGAACCACGCGGCGGCGCCCGGCTGAGCTTCGGTGCCAGACGGCATCGCAGACCCTGCCGCTGCCGGCTGGATCAGGTTGCGGACGATGTGCGGGGTAATCAGCAACACCACCTCGGTCTTGTTGTGGCTGTCGGTCGTGGTGCCGAACAAGCGCCCCGCCAGCGGCAGATCATGCAGGCCTGGGATGCCCGCCGAGTTGCGGCTCTCCTGATCGTTGATCAAGCCCGCCAGGATCTGCGTTTCGCCATCCTTCAGGCGCAGGCTGGTCGAAGCCTGCCGAGTGCCCACCTGGTAGGCCAGCGAGCCCGCAGGACCGGTGACTTTGCCGGTGATGCTGCTGACCTCCAGGTCGATCTTGATGTTGACGTCGTTGTCCAGCTGCACGCGGGGCTCGATGTCGAGCTTCAGGCCCACATCCAGATAGCTCACCGATGCCGACACCCCCACGTTGGCGGTAGACGTGGTGGTGAACACAGGCAACTTTTCACCCAGCAAGACCTTGGCCTTCTCGCGGTTGCGAGCGCGAATCTTGGGGTTGGCCAAGAGGTTGGTCGAGTCGGTCGAGCCCTTCAAGGTGGCCACGGCCAGCGGGTTCAGGGCACTCCAGCGCAAACCACTGCGTGAATCCACAATGGAGGCGGTGGACGATGCTGGTAAGCCATAATTCACCTCGGTGGGCCAACTCAGCCCGAGCTGATTGAGCTTGTTGGTCGACACCTCCATCACCTGGACATCGAGCATCACTTCGGGGTCAGGCAGATCCATGTTCTGGACCAGCTTTTCGATCAGGCGCATCACTTCGGGGGTGTCTCGTACCACCAGCATGTTCAGGCGCTCGTCGACAAAGATGTCGCGGGTCTTGGCCACCGTTCTGATGAGGGACTGAACCTGCTTGGGATCAGCGTTGGTCAGGTAGAACGTGCGGGTGACGGTGTCGAGCAGATCGCGCTGCTTTTGCTGCGTGTTCGGAAACACCAGCACCGTGTTGGCATTGAGCAGCTTGTAGCCCAGGTTCTGCGTATTCAAGATCACGCGCAGGGCTTCATTGACGGTGGTTTGCCGCAGATACAGGGTGACCTTGGCTTCCCCTCTCACATCCTTGTCGAACACGAAGTTGACATTGGCAGCGCGGGCCAGGGCCTCGAAGACGGTTCGGATGGGGGCCTCGCGGAACTCCAGCGTGACGGGCTGATCCCCCGAGGCCAATTGCAGGATGCTGCGTTGACGCACCTGCGCCTCACGCACTTCGTCCACCTGTCCCATCAGCGATCGAGCCAGGTCGTTTCCGGGGTCTTCCGACAAGACGATGCGCAAGGCTGACTCGGCCTTGGCATAGGCCTTTTCGCCCAGATCAGCCTGCGCCTCCTTCAGTAGCCGCTGGTGTCGCTTGATGCGATCAACCTCGGTCCGTAACCATACGGTGCGAGGATGATCCGGCGCGGCCTTCTCCATCCTCACCAGGATGGATTCGACCTCCTTGAGGTTGCCAGCGGCTCTGGCGGCATCGGCCAGATAGATCAGATGCGCGACGGTGGTGTCTCGTTGTTTGAGCCAGGCTGTGCGGATGGCTTGATCATCCTCGTGTGCATCGATCGATTGCTGCAAACGGGCCAGAGCTTCCTCGTGGTGCCCCTGGCGGGCCAGGGATTCGGCATCACGCAAGGCATTGCTTGCGCACGCAGCCAAGGTCAAGGTCAACAGCAGCGATACCCACACGAGTGGGCGAATGAGGCGAAAGCGGTACTTCATGGGGTTTGCATCACCACGGTTTGAGCCTGTTTCAAAGGCAGGTAAGTCAATTGCATGCGGCGCTCTTCGATGGTGTCCACACGCCAAACGCCATCCACGACCTGCCCCGGCGCCAACACCCAGGTGCTTCGAGGCCCCGACACCACGGCCATGTCATTGAAGCGGCCCACCCAGGGATGAGGAAAGCGCGGGGCCTGTGGCGGCGGGGGCGGCTCGGCTGTCTGGGCTGCAACCGGTCGAGGGGGAGGCGGAGGCAATGAAGGGGCCCAGGCACCCAACTCCTTGCCGGATTTCAAGCCGATGGGCTCTCGCTGACGCCATTCAGAAATGGCAAGCGGTAGTTGCGAGAGATCGGCCATCGCCGATGCCGATGTGGCCGGCGCCACGGAGCGAGCGGCCGGTGCACGCGCTTCGCGCTCGCCTCGGTCTGAGGTCGCATGCCCAGACGATTTAACGGGTTCGACGGTGGAGTCGCCATCATGGGCACTGACCCACAAGGCGGAAGCCAAGGCCACGACCAAGGCCAATTTCAGCGACCGCCTCATGGCTTGCCTCCGGTCGAGACACGCCACCACAGAGACAGACTGATTTGCCCTTTGACCACATCCGAGGTGGTGTCAGATCGGGCCAGATCCATTGCATCGAGGCTGAGATCGGGCTGCATCAACAGCGTACCCAACCAGGCTCGCACATCGCCGTACCGGCCCTCAATCGGCATCGTCATGCGTTGCCGCCACAAGGCCTGCCCGCCATGCATCGACCAAGGTTCGGTCTTGCCCTGATACTGAATACTGGGAGGCTGCACCCCCAACTTCGCTGCTGACGTGGTCACCTCACCCAACAAACGGATCCTCTCGGCGGCATCAGGCAAGGCATCCCACACGGCTTGCCACGCGGCCTCAGGCGCGAGCCCTCTTACATCCCATGCAGAACGCGGCCGATCGTTTGGCTCCTGCGCTGTGGTGGATTGCAAATCGTGCCGAAGGTGACGCACTTGGGATGACAGGTCTTCCAAGGCAGTTTGTTGCTGCGGCACCCACTGCCACTGGCCCCACGCAGCCGCCATCAGCAAGACCACACCGATCAGACCTGGCAGGCCCATTTCGCGTGCGTGCTTGAGCAGTCGCTCTTGCAAAGTGTTCATCGAACCACCCCATCCCAACTGATGAGCGCCCGCCAGGGGTAGTCACCCTGTGGTGATGGCGCGGGCGTCGACAGCTTCTCGCGCAACAAGAGTTGAGCGTGCGGGCCGTGGGCCTCAGCCCACTTCAATGCGGCCTCATCCGACTGCACGGCCGCACTCACCTTCACATCGACGACAGCCTTGCCATCTGACAACCCTCGATCCTGGTCGATCGACACGCTGAGCAACAGGGCTTGCTCTTGCAAAGCCGCCTGTTCGATCTGATCCAGAACGGGTGCCCATGGATAAGCCAGTAGCCTCACCACACCTTGGGCCGATTGCAAGGATTCGGTGTTCCAGGAGGCTTCTGCGCCTGACGCCGAACGCAAGGGGGCTTGAGCAATCTGCCGCTGATGCTTGGCGCGATCTAGCCTGTGCCAGTCGGCCTGCTCTTGCCGAAGCAATTGATCCACCGCGCTGGCCTGATCGGTCACAAACAGGGCGGCAGACATCCCAATGACCAGCAGCGCCCACCCCCACACCGAGGTGATGCGACGTGGGCCGACAAAGTCAATCTGACGGGTCCAGTTCAGATCGGGTTGACGCCAGGTCAGCATGATGCTTCCGCCTCACACCAAACTTGCCGAATCAGCGGTCGCGTCCCTTCCCAGGCCAGTTCGGCATGCACACACACGCCGGGCTCTTGGCCAGACCAAGAGGTGAGGTCTTGCACCGCTGCATGCCCGTCCTGCACGTGGCTCTGCAAGGCGGCCAGCCACCCGGGGCCAGCCCATTCGATGCGCACCCAGTGCTGGCGGGCCACAGACCTCAATCCTTCAATGAGAGACTTGGGTAGCGCGCAATGCAAGACGCTGCCTCCTACCGGGACGCTGCGCTGCAGCCAGTTCGCAGCCAGGGTCTCTTCATCTAGCCCGTAATAGTGATGCCAGAGGGATGCCGCATCATCAGACACGGCCACCAGCATCCAGTGCGAAGACAGCGAAACCTTGACACACGCCCCTGGATGACGGTCGCACCACTGCTCCCAGTCAGCCAAAGCAGGCTCCACAGCTGGCCACCATTGCCCCGCAGGGTGGCTCCAATCCTGAGGACGCAGATCCACCGACAGGGGCCGCCACAGGGTCCGCATTCTTCTCATCGCAATTGACAGCAGGGGTTTCATTCGGCCAAGGTCACCCGGTTGAGTTCTTCCAGAGAGGTCTCGCCGCGCAGCACGCAAGCCAGAGCCGACTCGCGCAACAGGCGCGTGCCACTGGCCCGCGCGTGCGCTTTGATCTTGATGAGCGAAGCGCGAGTAACGATCAGATCCCGCAGGGTGTCGTCCATCAGCAGGATCTCGGCCACGGCTTTGCGACCGCGATAGCCTGTGCCACGACAGTGCTCACACCCGACCGCCTGCAGAAAGCGCCCATGGGTGTCCAGAGGCAGCATCGCCGTCCTCAAATCGGAGGCCATCGGCTGCCAGGGCTGCGCGCAATGCAGGCACAAGCGACGGATCAAGCGCTGGGCGACCACACCGTTGAGGGCCGAGACCATGTTGTACAGGTCGACCCCCATGTGCATGAAACGGCCCACCACATCGAACACATTGTTGGCGTGGATGGTCGACAGCACCAAGTGCCCGGTGAGCGCGGCTTGCGAAGCAATCTGCGCGGTTTCGGCATCGCGAATTTCGCCCACCATCACCCGATCCGGGTCATGCCGAAGGATGCTGCGCAAGCCCCGAGCAAAGGTCAGCCCCTTCTTGTCGTTGACCGGGATCTGCACCACGCCCGGCAACTGGTATTCAACAGGGTCTTCAATGGTGATGATCTTGTCGCGACCATCGTTGATTTCCTGCACCACGGCATACAGGGTGGTGGTCTTGCCGCTGCCTGTCGGCCCAGTCACCAGCAGCATCCCATAGGGCTTGCCCGCCAGGCGGCGGATGACCTCGCTGTCGTCGTGCTCGAAGCCCAGCCCCTCCAGGCTCAAGGCCTGCGCCTCGTCAGACAATCGGCTGCGATCCAGGATGCGCAGCACCGCGTCTTCGCCATAGCTGGACGGCATGATCGACACCCGGAAGTCGACATCGCGCACCCCGGTCTCGGCACTTTGCTGCACCCGCAACTTGAAGCGGCCATCCTGCGGCAAGCGGCGCTCACCGATGTCGAGTTCGGCCATCACCTTCAGGCGTGACACCAGTTGCTCGGCCACCTCGCGGCTGCTGATCTCATCGACCTGCACCATGACCCCATCCAGCCGATGGCGCACCACCATGCCTTGCGGGGTCGACTCCAGATGCAAGTCGCTGGCTTGGGCCTTCAGTGCATCAAACAGGGTGGCATCCAACAGCTTGACGACCGGGCTGCTTTGGCGGCTGATGGCATCGACCGACAAGGCCTGCACCGCGGCCTCGTCGCCTTCTTCCACCTGCGCCAACTGAACCAATGAACCGCGCGCATCGAAGCTCTGCTCGCCCTGCGCCAACCACGCGTTCAATTCCGACTCACTGACCGCCTGCCAGCGCAAGGCCCGACCGACTCGGCGCTGCACCGCTTCCCGCAATCGCATGTCGTCCACAGCCGGGGTCAAGGCCCAAGCTTGCTGATCCGCGTCATGCGCCACGACCACCCGCAAACGCAGGGCCTGATCGACCGGCCAGGCAGACCAGTCGGGGGTCCAGATCGGCTGAGGCAGAGACACCTCTCGCAACACCGCGCTCATTGGATTTGATCCGCCACCTGAAAGATGGGCAAGTACATCAGCACCACGATGCCGCCGATCAGCACCCCCATGATCAACATCAAGGCCGGGCTGATGACCTTGCCAATCCACTCGGTGAAGCGGGCCACCTCTTCGTCATAAAACATGGAGGCGCGCTCCAGCATCACACCCAGCTCACCGGTTTGTTCACCCACGCGGATCATGCGCAGCGACACCGGCGTGGTCAGATCTTGCTGCTGCAGGCTGTCAGACAAGCGGGCGCCCTCGCGCACGGTGCCGGCAGCCCGCGTCAAGCCCGGTCGCAAACTGGCGCCCACCAACTCGAACGAAGCTTCCAGCGCCGGCACCACCGCCACCCCTGCCTGCAGCAAGAGCCCGAGGGTGCGATACAAGGCGGCCAACTCGACCAACCTCAATCGAGGCCCCAAAACGGGCATGGTCCACAGCTGTGCCATGAAGGATGCGCGCACGGCGGGCGCCCGCCAGGCTGCGACACACGCCATCAGCACCACACCAAACCCTGCCGCCACAGCCATGGGCTGCTCACTCACGGTCTTGCCCACTTTCAACAACACCCCTGACAGCCATGGCAGCTCACCGCCCATGCTTTCATAGATGTCGGCAAAGCGTGGGATGACAAACACGGTCAGGAAGGCGATCACCAGAAAGCTGGCGCCAATCAGGATTACTGGGTAGATGGCAGCGCTGATGAGCTTGTCGCGCATGCCCCCGATCCACGTTAGGTATTGCGCATGCTGGCGCAAGGCCAAAGCGGTTTGCCCTGTGCGTTGGCTGGCCTCGATCGAGGCGATCAACAAAGGGCTGAAGGCCGCGGGCACCATGCGCATGGCCTGCGACAAGGTCTTGCCCTCAGACAAGGCCTGCGTGAGAGTGACCAGCACCTCAACGATCTCGGGCGCCGATTCCTTCTCTCGCAAAGTCTGCAGCGATTCGTACAACGGAATCCCCGCATCCAGCAGCACGGCCAGTTCCTGACAGAACAGCCGCCGCGGAAAGGCTTTACCAATTGGTGATGTCTTGGTTTTCACCGTCACCACCTTCGCGCCCGTCTTTGCCCAGCGTGTAAAGATCAAAGTCCCCATGGTCCCCCGGCGATTTGTATTGGTACTCACGGCCCCAGGGGTCTTTGGGCACGGCCTTGCGCAGATAAGGGCCCCACCAACGGGTCTCATCGGCCGGCTTGGTCCACAGGGCGTTCAGGCCTTGTTCCGTGCTGGGGTAGTGGCCGGTATCCAAGCGATATTGGTCCAGTGCCTTGCCCAAGGCGTCGATCTGCGCCATCGCCGTCTTCACCTCAGACTTGCCAATCTGAGAGAAGAAACGAGGGCCTACGTAGCCAGCGAGCAAACCGATGATGACCAGCACCACCAGCAACTCCAGCAGGGTGAAACCTTTTTGAGGGACGAGTTCAACCCGCACCCCCTTGTTGGGCGCTTCGGCAATCTTCATCGTGGGGAATCCTTTTGGCGTCGAGACAAATTCCTCAACGCAATGGGCATGATCCTATTGGGCTATTGCTGACAGCTTTGTGACAGACTCGATGCCATGCGCCCGACACACATTCTTTACCTGCACGGATTCCGATCCTCGCCGCAATCGACCAAGGCCCAGATGCTGGCCCAGGCAGTGCAGCGCTGCGCATCGGATGCCGCCCCATTGGTGTGGGCTTGTCCGCAGCTGCCGCCTTCACCACGCGAGGCCATCGACGGCTTGATGACCTTGACGGCGAACTGGCCCCGAGACAGCATGGTCGTCATTGGCTCGTCGCTGGGCGGCTTCTACGCCACGGTCATGGGCCAGCGGCTGGGTTGCCCGGTTGCCGTGATCAACCCCGCAGTGGCCCCGGCGCGCGACCTGGCTCGCTACATTGGCGAGCAATCCAGCTTCCACAACCCCGAGGATCGATTCTTTTTCCGCCCCGAATTCATCGACGAATTCCGCTCGCTGAACCCTTACCCGATCACCCAGCCGCAGCGCTACTGGGCCCTGATTGCCAAGGGCGATGAGGTGCTGAACTGGCAGGAAATGGTGGCGCATTACCCCGGCGCCCAGTTGCATTTGCTGGAGGGCAGCGATCATGCCGTCAGCGACTTCGCAATGCACCTGCCTGAACTGATGGCTTTTTTGGGATTGACTGCAAATTCGGATGGTGAAACGCCTCGGTGATGGGACAATCAGGGTCTTACTGAACCCGAAATCCCCTGATTGATGTTTGCCTTGTTCGATGATGCTGGCAAGTTCCTGGCCGGTCGCGTGATGTCTGAAGCCGACAGTTCGATGCAAGTCGAACTCGACTCGGGCAAGCGCGTCAAGGTCAAGGCCGCCAATGTGCTGATCAAGTTTGCCAAGCCCGCTCCAGCCGAAGTGCTGGCGCAGGGCGCCGCACAGGCTGCCGACATCGATGTCGATCTGATCTGGGAAGTGGCGCCGGACGACGAATTCGGCTTCGATGACCTGGCGCGCGAGTACTTCAGCGACAACGCCGATGCGGTGCAGCAGGCCGCCATGCTCATGCGCCTGTTCGACACCCCGCACTACTTTCACCGGCGCGGCAAGGGTCGCTTCAAGAAAGCCCCCGAAGACATCCTCAAACAGGCCTTGCTGGCGATCGAACGCAAAAAGCAGCAGGCCTTGCAGATTGCCCAATGGGCGCAGGAGTTGGCCGCGGGCAACTGCCCCGGCCCGATCAAGGATCAGCTCTACAAGATCCTCTTCAAACCCGACAAGAACGGGGCCGAATACAAGGCAGTGGTCGAGGCGGCCAAAGCCACGCAGCGCGCCCCGCTGGATCTGCTGAAAGACGCGGGTGCCATCGACAGCCCGTATCACTTCCACTTCAAGCGCTTCCTGTTCGAGCACTTCCCCAAGGGTACGGGTTTCCCGCCCCTGGAAGCCCCCCCGATCAAGGATGACTTGCCCGTGGCGCCCGTGCGCGCCTTCTCCATCGACGACTCGATGACCACCGAGATCGACGATGCCCTGTCCGTGCAAGGTCTGGGCACCGGCACGGTAACCTATGGCGTGCACATTGCGGCCCCCAGCCTGGCCATCCAGCCCGGCTCACCCATCGATGCCTTGGGCCGTGCCCGCATGTCCACCGTGTACATGCCTGGCCACAAGATCACCATGCTGCCCGACAACGTGGTGCAGACCTACACCCTGCAAGAGGGGCGTGATTGCCCGGCCGTGTCGCTGTACGTCACTTACGACGAAGCCACGCTGGAAGTCAAAGGCACCGAATCCCGAGTGGAGCGCGTACCGATTGCCGCCAACCTGCGCCATGACAAGCTCGATGGCTTGATCACCGAAGCCAGCCTGACGGGTGAAGCGCCGGCCGATTACCCCTTTGCACCGGAGCTGGCTTTCGCTTTCCGCCTGGCCAAGCACCTGAAAGCGAAGCGCGAAGAAGTGCGCGGCAAGCCTGAAACGTTCAACCGACCCGACTACGCATTCAAACTGATCGGCGCGAATGGCGAGAACACCATGAGCGACGGGGTCGAGCCCACCGGCGCCGAGCAGGTCGTCATTGGCACCCGCCAACGCGGCGCCCCGCTAGACCTGATCGTGGCCGAGGCCATGATCCTCGCCAACAGCACCTGGGGCGGCTGGCTCGCCGAAATGGGCGTGCCGGGCATCTACCGCAGCCAGGCCAGCCTGGCGCCGGGCATCAAGGTGCGCATGGGCACCAAGCCCGCGCCGCACGCCGGCATGGGCGTGGCGCAGTACACCTGGGCGACCTCGCCGCTGCGGCGCTACGTCGACCTCGTCAACCAGTGGCAGCTGCTCGCGCTGGCGAGGAGCGAGCCCGCCCCCTTCGTCCAGGACGAGCGGCTGCTCGCGCTGGTGCACGACTTCGAGACCACCTACGCCCTGTACGCCGATTTCCAGTGGCGCATGGAGCGCTACTGGTCGCTGCGCTGGCTGCTGCAGGAGGGCGCGAGCGTGGTCGCGGCCGAGGTGCTGCGCGACACCCTGCTGCGCGTCTCGGGCCTGCCGCTGCACACGCGCGTTCCCTCCCTCTCGGGGCTCGCCCCCGGAACCCGCGTCGAGCTGACGGTCGAATCCATCGATCTCCTCGATGCCGATCTCCGCTGCAGCTATCGCGGCGTGATAAGCTAAGAACCCATTTCAGAATGAAGGTTGAG
>JAGWLR010000173.1 GCA_028864885.1 Burkholderiales bacterium
CGCAAAGGCTGATTCGATGCATCGTTGACCAGTTCCTTGATGCTGGCCACCACACTGACAGGCAGGGCGCCCAGTTGCTCGGCCCAGTCCAGGGCGGCTTGTAGCGCTTGCCCGGTGGCCACCACCTTCTGGATCAAGCCCCACTGCGCCCATTCATGCACGCCAAAGGGTGTCGTCTGCCACAGCGCTTCGAGGGCGCGGCCGCGTCCCACGGTTTGCACCAGGGCATGGCTGAGGCCGCCCTCGGGTGTCAAGGGCGTCAGGTTCGTGTGAGCACAAAACCGAGCGGTCTCGGAGGCGACGATCAAATCGCACGCCAGAGCCAGAGCCAGCCCGTTGCCGGCGGCCAGCCCTTCGACCGCAGCCACCACCGGTTTGGGAAAACTCCTGAGCGCTTCAATCCACTGATGAAACCCGTCGATCTGCGCGCCTTGTTCCCCCAATTGGCCGAGGTGATGAAGCCGGTGCTGAAGATCGGCCCCTGCGCAAAAATGTTCACCTGCTCCAGTGAGCACCACCGCTTTGACGTCCGGGTTGGATTCGGCGATGTTGAGGGTTTCAATGCCGGCAGCAAAAACCTGCTTGACCAGCGCATTGCGCGTGGCGGGGCCAGACAAGGTGATCAGCAGCGTTGAGCCGCGGCGTTCAGTCAGGAGTTCGGTCGTCATGCAATGGGGTGTGGGGCAATCGCAAATTGGCGGGTTTCCCGGGTGCTTCCCGCCAGATGGAATCGAATGCCGACATGCTAGAGTGAAAATCAAAGTCCAATGATGCACCACATGAATAAGTTGAAGAGGGGCATGGCTGGGATTCTTGCCGGTCTCGCACTGTGGATGGTGTCGGGGGCTGCCAGTGGCATGGGTCTCGCAAGCCCGGTCAGCCGCGCCATTTTGGGAGACACCTTGTCGGTGTCAGTCGCCGTGCATCTGGATGCCGGTGAAATCCTGACGCCCGAGTGCGTCAGGGCAGATGTGCTGTATGGCGAAGACAAGCTGTCTGCGTCGGCCGTTCAGGTCCAGTTGAAAGAGCGCGGCTCCATTGATCGGCCCCGCGACCCTGTCGTTCAAGTCAAGTCGAATCGGCTGATCAATGAGCCTGTGGTCACTCTCTTCATCAGCGTGGGCTGTCAGACTCAGATCACGCGCAAGATGGTGCTGTTGGTTGATCCACCCGATGTGAGCCCGCCCACCAGCGCGGCTGTGCCGGTATCGCCAGTGATCGAGCATGGTGACACCGCTATCCCAATGGTTCAGGATCCAGCCTCGAAGTCGAGTTCGCTGGGGCGCAAGGCGCAAAGCTTTTCCTTGAGCGGGGCCGCAGTCACGAAGCGCAATCGACCTGCTGCGAAGACCAGGTCTTCGCACCATGGGCGTCATTCGCGTGCGTCGGTTGTTCGTCGCACTCACCCGGTAGAAACCGCCAAACTCGAACTGGATCCGGTGGCGGCTGACGCCACGGTGGCGCCTGATTTGCAGATGTCTTCCGGTCTGCAAGCGGTACCGTCCGACGACGCTGCTTCGGCAGAACTGCAAAGCAAACGCCAGGCGGCGGCGGCCCTGTGGCGCGCCATGAACGCGTCGCCTGAAGAGTTGGCCCGAGATCGACAACGCCTGGACGAGGTCGAGCGCAAGCTCGATACGCTGGGTCGTGACAACGCGCGGGCCAGTGAGGCCGTGTCGGGCTTGCAAGCGCGGCTGGCCCAGCAGAGTGGCCGCGGCGCCTTGGTGCCGGTTTTGGTGGGCTTGGTGGTGATGATGCTGGCGCTGATGGCCTGGCGGGAATGGTCTTTGAGACAAGCCATGGGGCGGCAATCGAGTTGGATGAATTCGCGGTCGCCAGAGGATTCGGGCTTGAACGAGCCTGAAGAATCGCCCCTTCATGAGCCCTTGCCCAGCATCGCCGATGTTCTGGCGCAGGAGGAACACCGGGATGTGGCGAACGTGCCTGTGGTCACACCTGTGCCGCCTGCGCCACCTGTGCCGCGCCGAGAGGGCTTGCGCAAGGTGTCGATTGAAGAGCTGATCGACCTGGAGCAGCAAGCCGAGTTCTTCCTGGTGCTGGGTCAGGAAGACGCCGCCATCGAAGTGCTGGAAAGCTATATCGGCAACACGACGGCGGTCAGTCCAATGCCCTTCCTCAAGCTGCTTGAGATCTACCGCAGCCTGGGCATGCGTGCCGATTACGAGCGGACGCGGATGAACTTCAATCTGCAGTTCAATGCCCACGCCCCGTTGTGGGAGGC
>JAGWLR010000094.1 GCA_028864885.1 Burkholderiales bacterium
CTCAGCCGGTGCTGCGTCTAGCTGTAACCGTCCGAATTTCGTCACGGAGCAATGCGGCCCAACGAGCGGTAAAAAATCACGACAGAAACAGATGGGTTACAACTCTCGGAGTATTCGACCTCGGGCTCACTCTGCAAACGTCTCGAAATAGCTGCAATCACGCTACACACCCGATCAGAATTGGGTTTTTCGACGTCGTCTAGGGACAAAACCGGTATTCACTCAAAGGATGTCCTGCAAAATAAAGAGGCCCGCAATGTTGCGGGTGCAACCAAGAGTTTCCTGAGATGAACAAAGGCGAACTGATTCAGCATCTGGCTACCCAGCACGAACTGTCCAAGGCAGAAGCTGGTCGCATTCTGGATACGCTTCTCGATGTCGTGGTGACCACGGTCAAGAAGGGTGGAACGGTCACTCTGCCCGGTTTCGGCACGTTCAAGCAGCACGCCCGTGCCGCTCGTAACGGCGTGAACCCCAGCACCGGTGCCAAGATCAAGATCGCGGCCGCCAAGCTGCCCAAGTTCACTCCTGGTGCCACCTTCAAGGCCGCGGTGGATCCGAAGGCTGCTGCCAAAAAGGCCGCAGGCAAGGCTCCTGCAGCCAAGAAGGCTCCCGCCAAGAAAGCTGCCAAAGCCAAGAAGTGAACATGAAGGTGCCCCGTGCACCTTCGTGCTTGGCACAGGCCACCTTCTTTCGTTTCGGAGGAAGGTGGCCTGTTTGATTTCCGTGCCTCATTTGGGATCCAGCCATGAAATCCATTTTCAAATCACTTGCCTTGCCACTGGCGCTCACGGCCCTGTGTCACTCGGCATGGGCCTATGAGTTCAACACACTCAACACACTGAGCCAGTCAGAATTTCGCTTGTTGGGCGAAGACCTGTCGTCTGCCTTGTCGTACAAGGCAGTCACTCCCGCGGCTGATCTGGGGTTGACTGGGTTTGACGTGGGCTTGTCTGCCGGCGCAACCCACCTTGAAAACCGAGACGTCATCAAGAAGGCGGCTGGCGGGGCCTCGGTTCCGACCGTGTTGCCTACGGTAGCGATTCGCGCCCAGAAAGGGCTCCCCTTCAACCTGAACCTGGGCGCTTCATACACCAGCGTGCCGGGCACCCCGCTGGCCGCATTTGGCGGAGAACTGCGCTGGGCATTCCTGCCCGGTACAACCCTGATGCCGGCGGTCGCCGCGCGACTGTCTATGTCCCAAACGTCCGGATTGAGTCAACTCAAGATGCACAGCACGGGCTATGACATCTCCATCTCCAAGGGCTTCACACTGCTGACACCTTATGCAGGGATCGGCCATGTTGACTCCCGGGTATCGGCTCCGGAATCACCCGCGTTGTCCTCCGAGCGCATTGGTCAAACCAAGTACTTCGGCGGCGCCAACATGAACCTGGGGCTGATGAACCTGGACTTCGAAGCAGACCGCACCGGCAAGGCCACAAGCTACAACGTGAAATTGGGCCTCCGGTTCTGACGCTCTCATTCTCCTTGCCTCAATACCCGCCCATCGTGGCGGGTATTTTTTTGCCAGACGAAAACGCGATCCCCCCATTCGAGTTATTCGAGACATAATCACGGGGGAACCCTAATGTAACTAGATGTACACCTCTCTACGATCCACTCACGTCGCCAACAAATACACAGAAAAGGTTGTACATCTGTGAAAACCTTCAGCTACCTTCATCTCAGCGGTTTCGCTGCGGCAGGCCTGGTTGTGGCCTGCATCGCCCAACAGTGGCTCGGCGACCATCGGGTTGCTGGGGCAACCGAGGCCTACCGCCCGTCCGCCGAAACCATCCAGGCGGCAGAAGCCGCGCATCAGCAAGCCGTGGAGCGACTTGCCATGCTGCGCCAAGATCGAGAGCAAGAAGAACTCGAACGTGCGCGCATGCATGAAGAGCGTCAACGTCGCGATGCTGCATGGCAAGCCTTCTATCAGGTACCAGCTGCCTGCCAGAACCCCACAACGCAAATCCTGTTCACGGCTTGCGCTGATGACCACATCCGTGCGCGCAAGGAATTTGACCGCGAGTACAAGCCTGGGCAGGCCTTTCCTCAGGCCTTCCGCAGCGCCATCGCCACCAATGAAGAATGACCCGAGGGTGAGCACATGGTCATCCTCATCGTTTCATTTCTGAGCGTTCTCACTTTGTTGTTTGGGCTCTCGCG
Source organism: Burkholderiales bacterium (assembly GCA_028864885.1). Taxonomy (GTDB): domain Bacteria; phylum Pseudomonadota; class Gammaproteobacteria; order Burkholderiales; family Burkholderiaceae_C; genus Aquabacterium. The sequence goes on from JAGWLR010000094.1 coordinate 2,173, forward strand.
CCTGGCCTCAGCGCGCGAATCGAAGGCCCGAAAGTTGGCTTATCAGCGCTTCTTGCAAGAAGATCGGCAGCATTCCACTTTGGAATATCGGGCGGATGTCACCCGCCAACGCCGGGATACACGGGTCTGGCGCTGACTGTTACAACTTTTTTGACATTCGCACCTCAAGTCTGGAAAAGATCTGCCGAAAAAACAAAGGCATGACTTCAGATTTGATCAGCCTCCCTCGTGGAGGCTGTTTTCTTTTCACGATCTGAGCGATTGGTCTTCGCATCCACGTAGCGATCTACAGTAATCATCGATCCTCTATCGTGAGGTTGCCCCTGAAAAGTGGAGTTCTTAGCTCATGACCTTATGCACGGGCTGCACGACGCGCAATCGAAAGCTTTTGCAGGCGGCTGTGCGAAAACTTGCAGGCGCTGATGCACACTGCCAACTGCGCGGTTGGAGGAGGTCGCCCGCCTTGGCGGCACCAACACCCGCTTAATCAAGCAGAAGCGGCCGCACGATTGGGCGAGGTTGACTGCCGGTTCCCAGCCTGAACCGGGCATCTATGTGCGCTCAGTGATCAACTGCTCCCGCCCGACTCCTGCTGCACTGCAATTACAACAACCCGTCCAATCTCTTGGCCTGGCTTTCAAAGTCTTCAGGACGCCGCTCCTTGAACGTCTGAAGGTTTGCCAGCTTCCAACGAAGGGCCGGCAGTTCTGCAGCATGCGGGCAGCCTCGTGAAGCAGTGTTGATGCCGTCCTACGCAGGTCATGCACGCAGAAGTGAGGGAGATCCAGTCCGTCCTTCTGGGCCTTTTCCACCGCCGCCGTGATCACCCGGTTGAGCGTCGCTTCGCTCATCGGCTTGTCGGTCTCATACCGACCGGGGCGCTTCAGTGACTCGCAGTAGAGGCTGGAAAAGGGTCGGCATAATTTAATACGCTGTACCTTCCCTCCTCAGCCTCACCGTGGTTTCAACGCGAACGCCAAAACGAGGAAGACCATGTCCACGCAATCTAGTGTCAATGAAGCAATCCAGACGCACTACACGCGTGCGGATTTGGGAGAGGTCATATTGGCCGCGCTGGAGAACGCGGGCAAGGATGTGAACCGCCTTACGCCCGAAGACTTGGCACCCATCGATCAGTTTCATATCCGCGGACGAACAGCAACGCTTGAGCTCGCTCGGGTGGTAGGGCTCGATTCGGCAAAGTACGTACTCGATGTCGGTAGCGGTCTCGGCGGGACCTCGCGTTGTCTTGCGAAGGAATTCGGTTGTCGTGTCACTGGCATCGACCTCACAGAAGAATACTGCCGCGCTGCCGCGATGCTGACGTCCAAGACAGGTCTCGCGCATCTCGTCGACTGTCGTCAAGGTGATGCCACCCATCTGCCATTCGCTGATCAGACATTTGATGTCGTATGGACGGAGCATGTGGCAATGAACATCCCGGACAAGTCACGGCTGTACAGGGAGATGCACCGGGTGTTAAAGCCGGGTGGCATGCTTGCGATCTACGATGTACTTGCGGGCCCCGCTGGCCCGGTGATGTTTCCTGTCCCGTGGGCCCACACGCCACACACCAGCTTCCTCGTGCAGCCAATTGAGTTGCGCCAGCTTCTCGAAGAGGCCGGATTCAGCATTACCGACTGGACGGACACAACAGAGGCAGCACGTGTGTGGTTTGTTTCCGTAGCCGAAAGGATTCGCAAAAACGGCTTCCCCTCTCTCGGGTTCCACGTTCTACTGGGAGCTGACTTCAAAGAGATGGCGCAGAATCAGGGGCGAAACCTGCAAGAGGGGCGGATCCTTCTTGCCCAGATTGTCGCGAAGAAGTAGGCGCGCGTAACCCATCGCTCATCCCCAAACACATACATGACGAAAACAGTAAAAATCATCGCCGCCGTCTGCATCATCGTCTTCGCTGCAGTTCTTTCCAATCCTTCCGCTGAACGGCATCGTCATCAAATCACTGAGTCGTTTTCCGAACGCAGCCCATTGGCCGATCTCCTCGGTCTTGGCGCGGTCACTGCGTTTGTTTCGAACTATCACTCCATTGGCGTTGCGTCTTACACCAGCGTTCACGGCAACGTTGTGTCTATTGGCTTGTTTGGCATGGTGTTTGTCCTTGATGCGCAGAAGGATCCAATCTGAACCTTCAGTCAGCACCAGGCCTTCGGCATTTTCACGGCCTGCCGCGGCTCCCTCGACGCTTCGCGTTCCAGCGGCGGTTAACCAGGGCATGAGATTCCCTCTTCAAAGCCAAAACGGGTCATCGAATGAAAGTCCTCCGCTGTACGCACGATCAACACGCCACTCAGATTTTGGAGATCTTCAACGAAGTCATTCTGAGCTCGACGGCCCTCTTCGACTACAAGCCTCGCACACCTGAGTCGATGCTCGCGTGGTTCAAGGCCAAGGAAAATGGCAGGTTCCCAGTCATTGGGGTTGAAGCCGATGATGGAAAGCTTCTTGGTTTCTCTAGCTATGGCACCTTTAGAGCTTGGCCCGCCTACAAATACACCGTTGAGCACTCGATTTATGTGCACCAAGATCACCGTGGCAAAGGGCTTGGCCGCCTCTTGATGCAAGAACTCATCACGGCTGCGCAAGATCAGAACTACCACGTTCTGGTCGGAGGGATCGAGGCGACCAACTTGGGCAGCATTGCCCTACATGAAGCCCTAGGGTTCTCCCACGCCGGCACAATCCATCAAGCAGGGTTCAAGTTTGGGCGTTGGCTCGACTTGAGCTTCTACCAACTCATCCTTCGGACTCCTTTGAGTCCGGACGAAATGTAGTCAGCCCCTACCAAGTTGCTCAATCCACGGAGGCCATCAAGTGAATCTGACAACCATCGTTTTAGTGGTGCTAGCTTTGTATGTCGTGCAGATCTTCTTGCAGGAGACCTCCCGCTTCGGGTTCGACCTCAAGGGTATTGTTGGCAATCGTGATGTTCAGCCTGAACCTTCAGTGATCGCAGCGCGGTTGGATCGAGCCAAGAATAATCTTCGGGAGGCTTTGCCAATTTTCATCGCGCTGGCAATGCTTACTCTCACGAGGGGAGGCAACCCAGAAGCGGCGTCTCGAGCGGCTCTTGTCTTTCTTGTCGCGCGCGTCGTCTATGTGCCCGCCTACATCAGCGGGATCCCCTGGCTGCGGTCCCTGGTCTGGCTAGTCAGCATGTATGGCCTGTGGATGATGGCGTGGCCAATGATCTAGGTAGCGAACTTGGCCCCTTGTTGCCGTGCGAGCCGGATGATGGCGCCATGGATCTGCCCGAGTGAATGGGGACTAGACAAACACGCTGCCCCACCCCACAATACTGTATATGCATACAGTATTTCGTCAGCATTCTACCTCGTTGCCAGAGCACCTGCGTCATCACGTGTGGTCGGGTAACGCGCTGGCCAAATCATCGGTGCCATCCCTGGCCAGTGGTCATCATGCGCTGGATACCCAACTACCCGATGGGGGTTGGCCCGCCCGTGCTTTGATCGAAGTCTTGCTCGCCCAAGCCGGGCAAGGCGAATGGCGGCTGCTCATGCCGGCCCTGGTCCGTGTGGTCAAGCAAGGCGGCACCTTGATTCTGATCGGTCCGCCACACCCGCCGTTTTTGCCCGCCCTTCAGCGAGAAGGGATACCACCAGAACGGATCATCTGGGTCGACCCCTCATCTGATGCCCAACGTTTGTGGGCCACTGAACAAGCCCTCAAAGCCGCCTGTGTCACCGCAGTGCTGACCTGGTTGCCGCAAGCCCGCCCCGAGCAGATCCGCCGCTTGCACAGCCATGCCAGTCAACACCCAGGCTGGCTGTTTGCCCTGCGCCCCTTGTCCGCGCGTCACACGGCGTCGGCGGCACCGTTGCGCCTGGTTTTGAGTCAAGGGGATGCCCCCCACCCGCTGCAAGTAGACATCCTCAAACGCAAAGGCCCTTTGTTAAGCAGCACGCTGACCTTGCCGGTTTGGCACAAAGGTCTGGCCGGCTTGATTCCGCAGGTATCCCATGTCGCACTGGATGGCACTGATCCCCGGCGCCAACCCGCCCTCGCCTTGCATTGAGTCATCCCCTACGCTGGATGCGCGCAGTCTGGGTTGGTGGTGCCTGCAGTTCACACCACGCGTGGCCTTGCTGGATGAAGGGGTGGTTGCCGAACTGCAAGCCAGCCATCGTCTATTTGGCGGCGCCGCACCTCTGGCACAGCGCATTCAGACAGAGGCGCAGGCTTTGGGTTGCCGAGCCTCGGCACAGGCACGCACTGCGGCTGCCGCATTGGCCTTGGCTCGTCACCATGGACATCACACACTGCCAGCAGCATGGGGTACGGCCGATGCAGATGCAGCCCTGGTGGCCTTGCTCGATGCACTGCCTTTGCAGACCCTGTGCGGTGTGGCACCCCATGCCCACACGCTGGCGAGACTGGGTTGTCGCACCCTGAAAGACGTTCGCACCTTGCCACGAGGCGGACTGAGCCGTCGCTTTGGTGCCAGCATGCTGCAAGCCCTGGACGAAGCCACTGGCGCGCGCACACAGGCCTTTGATTGGTTGTTACTGCCCCCGGTGTTTGAGTCTCGGCTGGAATTACCCTATCGGGTCGAAAGCGCGCAGGCCATGGGGGCCGGCGCTGCCTTGTTGCTGGATCAATTGTGCGCTTGGCTGGCCGGACAACATGCGGCCATTCAGGCCTGGACCCTGCATTGGCAACATGATTTCTTTCGTCCACGCGAGGCGGGCACCCATGGTTCATGCACGGTGCGATTGGCCTCTCCCAGTCGCGATCGTCGACGCCTGCAGCAATTGATGAATGAACACCTGCAACGCATCCAACTGGGTGGGCCGGTGGGTGAAATCAGCCTGCATGCCGATGACATCTGCCCCCTGGCCGATGACAGTCGCAGCCTGTTTCCCGAAATCAGTGGCGAAGCCCTGTCCACACGACCCGATGCCTTGAGCACCCCCGCTGCACAAAAAATGCAGCAGGTGGGCCTGCACAGCCTGATGGAACGCTTGAGTGCCCGCCTGGGCCCAGACCGGGTCTTGCAAGGTCAAATCCAACCCGACCACCGCCCCGAACAGGCGCAAACCTGGTACCCCTCGCCGCATGGCTTGCCACCAGCGTATCCCCCCCAGCCTGCGATGCCCCTTGATTTGCCCCAGCCGTGCTGGTTGCTGAAGACACCCCAGCCCTTGATGCTCAGCCGCATCGGAGCCAGCTCGGTGCAAATACCGGTCTACCAAGGCCGACTGCGTTTGCTGGCCGGGCCGCACCGCATCGAGGCCGGCTGGTGGGATCAAACCCCCACTGCCCGCGACTACTACCTGGCCAGCAGCCCCCGCGCTGGGCTGCTGTGGATCTACCGTGATCGCCACCCTGGCTCGCCAGACGATGACGGGTGGTTTCTGCATGGGTTGTTTGCCTGAGGTGCCGCCATGGGTTTGCCCGACTACACCGAGCTGCACTGCCTGTCGAACTTTTCCTTTTTGAAAGGGGCTTCGCATCCAGAAGAGCTGATCACTCGCGCCATGCAATTGGGCTATCGCGGCCTGGCCATCACGGATGAATGCTCGGTGGCCGGGGTCGTGCGAGCCCACCTGGCTTGGATGGAAGCGCGTGAAGAGCTCGATCAACACGACTTCAAGCTCATCATCGGCAGTGAGTTCTGGGTCCATGACAGCACCCCGTTCAAGCTGGTGGTGCTGGCTTGCCATCGCGATGGCTACGGCAATCTGTGTGAATTCATCACCCGATTGCGCCGTGCTGCCGATGGTAAAGGCCAAGCCCCTTTGACCCGCCAAGGCATCCAGCCACATGCGCTGGCGGGCTGTCTTTGCTTGATGATTCCAGATCGGTCTGCCGTTCGGGCTCGTGCAGCGCAATGGGCACCCGACGACACTGCCCGCATCTGGTCCACTGTGATCCAGCAAACCCAATGGCTGCAAAGCCAATGGGGTGGACGATGCTGGCTGGCAGTAGAGTTGCTCAACAGCCTGGATGACGCCTGGTGGTTGCAAGGTTTGCGGCACGTCAGCCAACTCACCGGCATGCCACTGGTTGCCGCAGGTGATGTCCAGATGCATGTGCGTTCACGCAAGCCTTTGCATGACACCCTCACTGCGATCCGAAACGGGTGCACGGTGGCAGACAGCGGGCTGGCCTTGCAACGCCATGCCGAGCAACATCTGCGCAGCAGGCTGACGCTGGCTCAGCGCTACCCCGCCGATTTGCTCGCCGCCACCCAAAGCATCGCCGCGCAATGCACATTCCGCCTGAGCGAGTTGAGCTACGAATACCCGGAAGAAATCGTCCCGCCCGATCAGACACCCGCCTCTCACCTGGCGGCGTTGACGGCACTTGGTGCCACCCAACGTTTTCCGAAAGGGGTGCCCCCCGCGGTTCAAGAACAGATCAAGCATGAGTTGCAATTGATCTCGGACCTGCGATTTGAAAAATACTTTTTGACTGTGCACGACATCGTGCGCTTTGCCCGCTCAAAAGGCATCTTGTGCCAAGGCCGCGGCAGTGCAGCCAATTCGGCAGTCTGCTATTGCCTGGGTATCACCGAAGTCGACCCCAGCCGGACATCGGTGCTGTTCGAGCGCTTCATTTCCAAAGAACGCAACGAACCCCCTGACATCGATGTCGACTTCGAGCATGAGCGGCGCGAAGAGGTCATCCAGTATCTCTACAACAAGTATGGACGGGATCGAACCGCCTTGACCGCCACGGTCATCTCGTACCGAACGCGTAGCGCCCTGCGCGATGTAGGCAAGGCTTTGGGGCTAGACGAAACGTTGCTAGAACAAGCCTCGCGTCAGCATGTCTGGTGGGATGAAAAAGGCCTGCGCGCCGATCGCCTGGCAGAGTTGGGGTTGAGCCTGGACGACCGCCGCATTGCCCAATGGCAGGAGCTCAGCCGCACCCTGATGGGGTTTCCTCGTCACCTGAGCCAGCACACCGGTGGCTTTGTGATTGCCAAAGGACCACTGTGCCGCATCGTTCCCATCGAAAACGCCACCATGCCCAATCGCAGCGTCATCCAGTGGGACAAAGATGACCTGGATGCCCTGGGCCTGCTGAAAGTGGATGTGCTGGCTTTGGGCATGCTCAGCGCCCTCAAGCGCTCCCTGGCTTTCATCAGCCAGTTGCGCGGCCAGGCATTCGCGCTGCAAGACATCCCCGATGGGGACACCGCAACCTACGAAATGATCTGCCAAGCCGATACCGTCGGTGTCTTTCAAATTGAAAGCCGGGCGCAGATGAGCATGTTGCCCCGTTTGCAGCCACGGGTGTTTTACGACCTGGTGGTGCAAGTGGCCATTGTGCGTCCGGGGCCGATCCAAGGCGGCATGGTGCACCCTTACTTGAAGCGCCGGCAGGCACAACGCGAGCACCCCAATCAATCCATGGCCCACACATACCCTGGCCTGAAAGATGCCTTGGGGCGCACTTTGGGCATCCCGATCTTTCAGGAACAAGTGATGCAGGTGGCGATCATCGCTGCTGGGTTTTCTCCGGGTGAGGCCGATGCCCTGCGCCGCTCCATGGCAGCCTGGCGACGCAAAGGCGGGGTCGAAAAATTCCATCACCGCTTGGTTGATGGCATGACCTCACGCGGCTACCCCGCCGATTTCGCCGAGCAGATCTTCAACCAGATGAAAGGTTTTGGCTCTTATGGCTTCCCGGAGTCACACGCCGCCAGTTTTGCCCTGCTGGTTTACGACAGCGCCTGGATCAAATGCCACTACCCGGCGGTCTTCCTGGCCAGCTTGCTGAACTCACAGCCACTGGGCTTTTACTCACCGAGCCAACTGGCTCAAGACGCCAAACGGCATGGTGTCGAAGTACGCCCGGCCGATGTCTCGTACAGCGACCATGACTGCACCCTGGAAATCATCGAGCAGCCCAGGCGTGCGCATCAGGATGCGCAGTTTGCCGTGCGCCTGGGCTTGCGTCTGATTGCAGGCTTGTCGAGGGCGGCCATCCAGCGCATTGAGCGCGCCCGCTTGCACGGGCCGTTTCTCAGCACTGAAGACGTGGCTTTACGCGCCCAATTGGAGCAAGGCGACATGCGGGCCCTGGCCGCTGGCGATGCCTTGATGAGCCTGGCGGGCCACCGCCGCCAGCAAGTGTGGGACAGCAGCGCCCTGCACCGCGCGCCCCGCCTGCTACGCCAAGCGCCCGTCAACGAAACCCCATTGAGTTTGCCGGCTGCGCCTGAAGGCGAAGAAATCGTCTTTGACTACGCTTCGCTGGGGCTCACGCTCAGGCGCCATCCACTGGCCCTGTTGCGCCCACAGTTGAACGAACAACGCTTGATGACGGCGCAGCAGCTTCGAACCCGACCGACCGGCAGCTTGGCACGCGCCTGCGGCATCGTCACGGTACGCCAGCAACCCGAAACCGCCGCTGGCGTCGTCTTTGTGACGCTGGAGGACGAAACCGGCACAGTCAACGTGATCGTCTGGAAGAGCTTACGAGACCGGCAGCGCAGTGTGTTGGTGCAGTCTCGACTCATGGCCGTTTACGGCGTCTGGCAGCGCGAAGGTGAGGTCTGCCACCTGATTGCCCATCACCTGAAAGACTGCACTCCCTTGCTGGGGCGCCTGAGCACCGCCAGCCGGGACTTTCACTGAAAAGGCCGAGCCATCACTCCCACTCGATCATTTCCGGCACCTTGAGAGCCGCATGAACACTAGGTTTTTGAAGTTCCAAGATTTCTTTCTACCGTCATTTTTACCGACGCTGGAAGGTGGTGATTGCAACGATGGTTGCCGGTCAAACGACAGCCATAACGCGGTTTCTAGTGTACACGGCGAGCCTGAAAACTGTGGGGGACAGGAACACCCCTCGGGTTGCAGCTTCCAGCACGTCGGGCATGAGAACCTAGCGGTTGGGGTGCCGCCTTGAGCCGCGCCAGTCTACAGAAAGAGTCAACATGCCCAGATGATCCTCGGCCACCCACTGCTCGGCGTGCGCATCTGGCAAAGTAGACGCAGTTCATTGGGCGGTGGTCACACGGACTCGCTTTGCAAGCCGCCTCAGGCTTGGGCATAAGGGGACGTTTGCAGGACCTATTTGCGCGACGACCCAATCAAAGTGTGGTTCCCATACCTGCATCCGCGCTAGGCGTAGCGCATCAAGAACTGTTTTAGACAGCCGCTCTTTGCCCAGCACCAGCCCTACAGGCGCATACGCGAGGATGTCGACCGTCGTTGCAATTGTCAGAGAACCGAAACTCTCACCAGCCACTCGCCTGGCCTTTTTTTCGTCGATTGCCGCGACCAGTCCATTGCGGTGAGCGAACGCCAGAGTGGCGGCCTCTCCGTCCCCAAGCGAGTCGGACGTTGAGCCCGACACAATAGAGATGAAGCTTTCGAGCGCTTCATTGTCCAACTCCACGACATCCAGTTTCCCGCTGTCGATGAGCTCAACGAGCTTCGCCGACTCCCCGTGACCATTCTCTGCACCCCCTTTGATTTCGCCGATCACGGTTTCGGTGACACAGGTGAGGCCCGGTAATGCCTGCAAAATCGCTTCTGCATGGCCGGTGGCCAGCAAGTTGATGATGATGCTGGAGTCGAGAACGAG
>JAGWLR010000014.1 GCA_028864885.1 Burkholderiales bacterium
CCATACGCATTTCCTCCAGCGTGTTGTGGGCCAATGTGCGTCCGTCTCGTTTCATAGACCTTTAGTTGCCTACGGTGCTCCGAAGTTCCCTTTTTGTCGCATATATTCCTGACTTATGAGTAAGCACCGAACGGGGCACATGAAAAAGGCCGCCAGTGTCAGCACTAGGCGGCCTTTGCAGAAGGTTTACCTGAAGCCTGCCTTCGCAAGCCTCCCATGGATGGGAATCAGGCTGCTTTCTTTTCGTCTCGCAGCTCGCGGCGCAAGATCTTGCCCACGTTGGTCTTGGGCAGATCAGCGCGGAACTCGATGTACTTGGGGCACTTGTAACCAGTCAATTGCTCATGGCAGAAAGACTTCAACGCAGCCTCGGTCAAGGCCTCATCCTTGCGCACCACGTAGATCTTCACGGCTTCGCCAGACTTTTCATCCGGCACGCCCACGGCAGCGCACTCCAACACACCCGGATGCATGTTGACAACCTGCTCAACCTCGTTGGGATACACGTTGAAGCCTGACACCAGGATCATGTCCTTCTTGCGATCAACGATCTTGACTTGCCCGGTTGGATCCATGACACCGATGTCACCCGTGCGGAAGAACCCGTCGGCCGTCATGACCTTGGCCGTTTCATCGGCGCGATTCCAGTAGCCGGCCATCACCTGCGGCCCGCGGATCGAAATCTCGCCCACGCCACCAATTTCAAGATGGTTGCCATCGTCGTCGAGGATGGCGATTTCGGTTGAAGGCAGGGGGTAACCAATCGAGCCCGTGAAAGTCTTGTTGTCCAGACGGTTGGCTGTGGCCACTGGCGATGTTTCAGACAAGCCATAGCCTTCAACGATCGGGCAACCGGTGACCTTCATCCACTTCTCTGCAGTGGCTTGCTGAACAGCCATGCCGCCGCCCATCGACACCTTCAAGCCCGAGAAGTCGAGCTTGGCAAAATCAGGATGGTTGGCCAAGGCATTGAACAAGGTGTTCACAGCAGGGAACTGGTTGACCTTGTACTTCTTCAGCGTCTCGATCACGGCCGGCAAGTCGCGCGGATTCGGGATCAACAGGTTCATGCTGCCCATGCGAGCAGCCATGAAGTAGCACACCGTCAAAGCAAAGATGTGATACAGGGGCAGCGCGCAAACCACAGTCATCTGGGCATCGCCCAGCTTGCTGATTTCGGGCTTGAACCAGGCTTCGTTTTGCAGGATGTTGGCCACCACGTTGCGATGCAGCAGGGTTGCACCCTTCGAGACACCGGTGGTGCCGCCCGTGTACTGCAAGAAAGCGACGTCAGTTGACGCGATCTTGGGACGGGTGTACTTCGCTGAACGACCCTGGGTAATCGCGTCGTTGAATGCCACAACCTGACGGCCACCGGACGTCGGGATCTTGAAGGCCGGCACCATCTTCTTGACTTTGCGGACCACGAAGTTGACGATCGTGCCCTTCAACCAGGGCAGCATGTCGCCCATCGAGGCCACCACAACGTGTTTCACGTTCGTGCGCACGACCACTTCCTGCAAAGTCACAGCAAAGTTCTCAAGGATGACGATCGCCTCAGCGCCCGCATCCTTGAGTTGATGCTCAAGTTCACGTGGGGTGTACAGCGGGTTGACGTTCACCACCACATAGCCAGCGCGCAACACGGCAGCAATGGCCACCACGTATTGAGGTGTATTGGGCATCATCAAGGCGATACGTGCGCCCTTGACCAAGCCTTTGGACTGGAACCAGGCGGCCAGCGCGCGCGACAGATCATCCACTTGCGCGAACGTCCAGCGAGCGTCCATGAACGCGGCCATGTCACGGTTGGCAAATTGTTTGAAGGACTGGTCCAGCAGATCCACCAACGAGGTGTACTCGTTCGGGTTGATTTCAGCAGGTACACCGGGCTCGTAGTGAGCCAGCCATGGTTTCGCAGCGGTCATCGCCATCCTCTTCTCTGTATCAACTCAAGGGGTTTCGCCTCGCTCGCTCCCAAACGAGCAGATCGGCACGCGGTGCCCGGATTCTGCAACAACCCGTGACACGGGTATTCCCGGCATTTACCCACCCCCTCATCTGAGTGCGCGTGTTGCCAAATCTTGCCGACTAAGAAAACTAGGGCGAATCCCCTTCCCCATCGCACCCGATTCAGAGGCACAATTTAACCAATGTGACATCAGATGTTTCCTGTTTGTCTTTTCCCTCCCTCAATCAGGTTTGTCCATGGCTGATCAACCTCCATCCACCTTGCCCTCGCCCAAGCGGCGATGGCTCATGAAAACCGCGGTCGTCATCGGGGCCGCTGGGGCGGCTCTGGGCGGCTCCGTGTTCTGGCATCGCGGCATGGCCGACGGCAAATTGACCGAATACGGGGCCGATGTTTTGCGCGGACTGGCTCGCGGGGTTTTGTCAGACATCCTCCCCAAAGAGCCTGCGCAGAGACAAGTTGCCCTCGATGCCCATGTGCGTCGCATGGACGCTTTTCTCAACAACCTGCCGCATTCGCTTCGCAATGAAATCAACGCATTACTGGGTTTGCTCGCCAATCCCCCCACTCGCTACCTGGTCGCGGGGCTCGGGCAGTCATGGTCCAGCGCCTCAGATGCCGAGATCACTCGGGCGCTGGAGTACATGCGTCTGAACGCCTTGCCCACCACACAAATGGCCTATCACGCGGTTCGTGACATCACCTGCGTCATGTTCTTCACCGCCCCAGAAAACTGGAGTTTGGTCGGCTACCCCGGCCCCATGAACGTATGAGCAAACTACCTGACCTGTTTCGTCAAGGCCAACAAAGCGGCTGGAAAACCACGGGTGGCGAACAAGGCTTGCCTGCGCAAATCACCTGTGACGTGGCCATCATTGGCACGGGTGCCGGCGCAGGCATCACCGCCGAAATCCTCACCAAAGCTGGCTTGGATGTTGTCCTGATCGAAGAAGGCCCGCTGCGTACCAGCACGGATTTCAATCAACGCGAATCCGAGGCCTACACCTCGCTTTACCAGGAAAGCGCGGCCCGTCGTTCAGCTGACAAAAGCATTTCCATCCTGCAAGGACGATGTGTCGGCGGCACCACCGTGATCAACTGGACCAGCTCTTTCCGTACGCCCCCCACCACCTTGACCTATTGGCAGCAGCGGTTTGGGCTGAAGGATTTCACCGAAGACACGATGGCGCCCTGGTTTGAACAAGCCGAACGCCGGCTGAATGTTCACACATGGGAAGGGATTCCCAACGCCAACAACGAACTGATGCGAACCGGAGGGGACAAGATTGGCATCCCCACCAAGGTGATCCCCCGTAATGTGAAGGGGTGCTGGAACCTGGGCTCTTGCGGCATGGGTTGCCCGACCAACGCCAAGCAGTCCATGCTGATCACAACCATCCCTGCGGCGCTGCAAGCGGGGGCGCGGCTGTTTTATCAAACCCGCGCAGAACGATTCGACATGTCGGACGGCAAGATCAAGGCCTTGGTCTGCACCCCCATCAAACTGAACGGGGACAAGGCGACCGATCAGACCATGCAGGTCACAGCCAAACACTATGTGGTCGCAGGCGGCGCCATCAACTCCCCGGCCCTGCTCAAGCGCTCGCAAACGCCCGACCCCTATGGCTTGCTCGGCAAGCGCACCTTTTTACACCCCGTGGCCTTCTCGTCGGCGGTGTACGAACAGCGCATCGAAGGCTGGGCTGGCGCACCTCAATCCATCTATACCGACCACTTCCTGCACACCCAGCCTGTTGACGACAAGATCGGCTACAAGCTGGAAGCAACCCCCATGCACCCGGGTCTGACAAGCATTCTGCTGGGGGGCGTCGGCTCAACACTGGTCGAACGCCTCGGTCACTACCCAAACTCCCAGTTGATGCTGGCCTTGATGCGAGATGGCTTTCACCCTGATGCGGCAGGCGGCGAGGTCAAGCTGAACATGGATGGTTCACCCAGCCTCGACTATTCCTTGACGCCCTACATCCTCGACGGCTTCCGCCGTGCTTTGCTCAGCATGGCAGAAGTTCAGTTCGCGGCAGGCGCCAAAATGGTGCTTCCCGCACATGAACAAGGGCGGTACTACAAGTCGTGGGCAGAGGCCCAATCTGCCATCAATGCCCTGGATATGAAGCCCTACACGACGATTGCTGGCAGCGCACACGTCATGGGAGGCTGTCAAATGGCAGGCGACGAACGGCATGGCGTGATCCGTCCCGACGGGCAACATTGGCAGATCGCCAATCTTTCGGTGCACGATGGATCGATCTTCCCCACCAGCATCGGCGCCAATCCACAACTCTCGATTTACGGTTTCTCTAACCGACTGGCCACACAACTGGCCAAACGATTGACGGGCAAAGACGTCGTCCTGGCCTAACGCAGACGGAGAAGACCGGCCCCAAAGTGGGGTTGGTCTACCGACTCGGTCGTTGCCAAGTCCAATGGTCGAGCCGTGGAAATGGCTCCCAGCCGATAGGCTACCCAACCACAACAGGCAGCCAAAGCCAGATGCCGCAAGCTATGCCCACTGACCCCATGGTGGGTGGCCATGAAAATCCAGCCGTCGCCCCAATCCAAGGCCTGGGCCAGCACGAAACTCACTTGCGACCTTAACCAATCCTGACGCGATAACAAATGGCCCTGCAGCGTCCAGGCCCCAGTTGCAACCATCAAGACCGGCAACATCTCCAGCCACATCAGCGGGCGCAAATCACCGGAATGGTCTGCATGCAAGGTGTACATCCACCACAAGCCGCCCATCAACGATGCCAGCAACGCCACCAAAATCGCTGCGGGCTGAGCCATCCGACGATCCACTCGCTCGGCCAGAAAGCCAAAGGCGAACATGGTCGAGGCCGCTGATTTGGGCACCTGATCCCAGATAAATGACTCATCATCGGGTGCCCAGTGGTACGCCATGCCGCCAAGCGTGGCCAGAATCTGGCAAATGAAAAAGCCAAGCCAGACCCAGCGCAGGGATTCGCTGCGCGGCAATCGAGACACCCGCCACAACCCCCACACGCCAATCGGTATGAGGGGCAAGTGAGACCAGACATTCCAGACATTGGGCAGCCCATGCCAGCTTCGTTGATCTGCGAACTGATGCATGTGCGACACCAGCACCACGGGGCCCCAGGCCCACAACCCCACTCCGCCCGCCAGCGCCATGGCCAGCATCAATGTCAAGGTCGCCCGGCGATTCAACGCAGACGACGACACCGAAACGAACGGACTGGATCGATCCGAATCCATGCACTGACTCCCTCATTCAGTCATTTGGCCGCAGTGTGGCCTCTTTCTCCCGTGGCGACAAGCTGACAAGCACCGGGCGCGGTGGCAGTTGGATGGGCTGCACAAAAACAAAAAGCCCCGCCGAAGCGGGGCTTGCGATCGATGGCTAGGCCTGCAAATTACTTGTTGCGGGTACCAACCACTTCAATTTCAACGCGGCGGTTCTTGGCGCGACCGGCTTCGGTCTTGTTGTCAGCCACAGGCTGGGCTGCGCCCTTGCCTTCGGTGTAGACGCGAGCGCTGTCGATGCCCTTCGAGACCAGATAGCTCTTCACGGCGTCAGCACGCTTGACCGACAACTTTTGGTTGTAATCGCTCTTGCCGCGCGAATCAGTGTGCCCCACGGCGACGATCACTTCCAGATTGATCTCTTTCACCTTCTCAGCCAACTCATCCAGCTTGGCCTTGCCTTCGGGCTTCAGGTTGGCTTTGTCAAAGTCAAAGAAGGCGTCAGCTGCGAAGCTCACCTTTTGCGACTGAGGCGCAGCGGGGACAGGAGCAGGAACGGGGGCCGGTGCGGGAGCGGGAACCGGTTCAGCAGCGGGGGCAGGTGCGGGAGCGGGAGCGGGAGCGGGAGCAGGTGCGGGAGCCGGAGCAGGAACGCCATCACAGCCCTGCACCCCGGTTTGAGGTGTCCATGTGTTGTCGCGCCAGCAGTATTCGCCAGTGCCGTTTTTGATGACGGTGCCGTCAGAAGCGCGCCAGTTATCCACAGCTTGAGCTTGGGCCGCGCCAGCAGCGGTGATGATGGCGATCAAGGCGGCGACTTTGTTCAGTTTGTTCATATTGGATCCTCACGTATTGGTTGCAGCGACAAGTGCGGGGCCACAAGGGTTAGCCCTTGCAACGAATGTCAAAATCATTGTGCCATAGCCAACTTTTTCTGCCTTTACCGTGACATGCGACACAGAGACGATCGGACACTTGTTGCGATCTAGAGACAGAACGAGCCAATTACAATCAGGTTTTTGCCAATGCAAGGGCAGCTAACCCGCTGCCCGCGCCAAAAAGAACACTGCTCGCATGACGCAATTCGCCAAGGAAACCCTGCCCATCAGCCTCGAAGAGGAGATGCGCCGTTCTTACCTCGATTACGCGATGAGCGTGATCGTCGGTCGTGCCCTGCCCGATGCCCGTGACGGCCTCAAGCCCGTTCACCGGCGCGTGCTGTTCGCGATGCACGAGCTCAACAACGATTGGAACCGCCCATATAAGAAGTCGGCTCGTATCGTGGGCGACGTGATCGGCAAGTACCACCCGCACGGCGACTCGGCGGTGTACGACACCATCGTTCGCATGGCGCAGGACTTCTCGCTGCGCCACATGCTGGTCGACGGCCAAGGCAACTTCGGCTCGGTGGACGGTGACAACGCCGCGGCGATGCGTTACACCGAAATCCGTCTGGCCAAGATTGCGCATGAAATGTTGGCCGACATCGACAAGGAAACCGTCGATTTCGGACCCAACTACGACGGCTCGGAAAAAGAGCCGCTGGTGCTGCCCACCCGCTTGCCTAACCTCTTGGTCAACGGCTCGGCCGGTATTGCGGTGGGCATGGCCACCAACATTCCGCCTCACAACCTCAATGAGGTCGTGGACGCCTGCCTGCATTCGCTGAAGAACCCCGACTGCTCGGTCGACGAGCTGATGGAGATCATTCCCGCGCCCGACTTCCCCACCGCCGGCATCATCTACGGCTTGAGCGGCGTGCGTGAAGGCTATCGCACTGGTCGTGGCCGTGTGGTCATGCGCGCCCGCGTGCACTTTGAAGACATCGGCAAGGGCGACCGCCAGGCAATCATCGTTGACGAGATCCCCTACCAGGTCAACAAGAAGAACCTGCTCGAGCGCATCGCCGAGTTGGTCAACGAAAAGAAGATCGAAGGCATCAGCCACATCCAGGACGAGTCCGACAAGTCTGGCATGCGCGTGGTGATCGAGCTCAAGCGCGGTGAAGTGCCTGAGGTCGTGCTGAACAATCTTTACAAGCAGACCCAGCTGCAAGACACCTTCGGCATCAACATGGTCGCGCTGATCGACGGTCAGCCCAAGCTGTGTAACCTGAAGGATCTGATCACGGTCTTCCTGGAACACCGCCGCGAAGTGGTGACACGTCGCACTGTGTACGAACTGCGCAAAGCGCGCGAACGTGGTCACGTGCTGGAAGGCCTGGCCGTGGCGCTGGCCAACATCGACGAGTTCATCGAAACCATCAAGACCTCGCCCACGCCCCCCGTGGCCAAGCAGGCCCTGATGAGCAAGAGCTGGGATTCGTCGTTGGTGCGCGAAATGCTGTCGCGCACCGAAGGCGATGCCAAGCTGTATCGCCCTGAAGGCCTGCCCATGCAGTTCGGCATGCAGCCCGATGGGCTGTACCGTCTGTCTGACGACCAAGCCAGCGAAATCCTGCAGATGCGTCTGCAACGCCTGACCGGCCTGGAGCAAGACAAGATCATCGGCGAGTACAAAGAGGTGATGTCTCACATTGCCGACCTGCTCGACATCTTGTCCAAGCCAGAGCGCGTGTCCTTCATCATCTCGGAAGAGCTGATCGCCATTCGTCAGGAATTTGGTCAAACCAAGCTGGGCGCCCGCCGCTCCACCATCGAGCACAACGCGCAAGAGCTGGGCACGGAAGACCTGATCACCCCGACCGACATGGTCGTGACCATCTCGCACACCGGCTACATCAAGAGTCAGCCGCTGAGCGAGTACCGCGCGCAGAAGCGCGGCGGCCGCGGCAAGCAAGCCACTGCCACGAAGGAAGACGACTGGATCGACCAGCTCTTCATCGCCAACACCCACGACTACATCCTGTGCTTCAGCAACCGAGGTCGTGTGTACTGGGTGAAGGTCTGGGAAGTGCCACAGGGCTCGCGTAACTCGCGCGGCAAGCCCATGGTCAACATGTTCCCGCTGGAAAAAGACGAGAAGATCAACGTCGTGCTGCCCTTGACCGGCGAGTTCCGCACCTTCCCTGAAGACCACTATGTGTTCATGGCCACCGCCATGGGCACGGTCAAGAAGACCCCGCTGACCGACTTCAGCAACCCCCGCAAGGCCGGCATCATCGCCGTGGGCCTGGACGAGGGTGACGTGCTGGTGGGCGCCGCCCTGACCGATGGCAAACACGATGTGATGCTGTTCAGCGATGGCGGCAAGGCCGTGCGCTTCGATGAAGACGATGTGCGCCCCATGGGCCGCAGCGCCCGCGGCGTGCGCGGCATGATGTTGGAAGAAGGTCAGTCGGTCATCGCCATGTTGGTGGCCGAGGACGAAACCCAAAGTGTGCTGACCGCCACCGAAAACGGCTACGGCAAGCGCACCAGCATCGTGGAGTACACCCGCCACGGCCGCGGCACCAAGGGCATGATCGCCATCCAGCAATCCGAGCGCAATGGCAAAGTGGTCGCAGCCACCCTGGTCCGCGCCGAAGACGAGATCATGCTGATCACCGACAAGGGAGTCGTGGTTCGCACTCGCGTGGCTGAAATTCGTGAACTGGGTCGCGCCACTCAGGGCGTCACCCTGATTGCTTTGGACGAAGGTGCGAAACTCATCGGTCTGCAGCGGATCGCAGAAAACGACGCTGCCAGCGATGCAGGATCAGAAACCGAAAGCGACGCGGAAGACGGCGAAAACACCGACACCGGCGAACCTTCTTGAACCCCCTTCACGACACGAGTCACAACATGCTCAAAAAACTGGTCTTGACGACTTTGGTTGCCTTGTCGGCGATCTCTCCGGCGGCGCAAGCACAAAGCGCTGCCAAGAAAGAGCTGATTGGCAAATTGCTGACGCTGCAGCAACCGGCGATTGACGCGGCCGCCCGCAGCATCACCGAGCAGCAACCCATGCAGATGGCGGCTTCCGCGCGCCGCTTGATCATGGAAAGCGTGCCGGAAGACAAGCGCATGGCCACCGCCCAGGCGGTCGACGCCGAGCTGAAAAAATACGTCGAGACGGCCGGCCCCATGATCCAGGCCAGCGCCAACAAGCTGGCCACCACTACGATGACGCCGGCCATCGATGAGAAATTCACCGAAGACGAGTTGCGCACCCTGGTCAGCATCCTGGATTCCCCCGTCCTCAAGAAGTACCAGAGTCTGCTGCCCGAGTTGACGGACAAGCTGCTCGACAAGATCATTGCTGATGCGCGCCCCAATGTAGACCCGGCGCTCAACAAGGCCGCAGCCAACATCCGTCAGATTTTGGCCAACGCCACCAGCAACTCGGCGAAGTCGGCCCCTGCCAAGCAGCCAGCCAAAAAGTGATCTGAGATGACCCGCCCGTTCAATTTTTCCGCTGGCCCTGCCACTCTGCCTGAAGAGGTTCTGCAACAAGCTGCTGCAGAAATGCTGGACTGGCACGGCAGCGGCATGGGCGTCATGGAGATGAGCCATCGCGGCAAGGAATTCATCTCGATAGCCGAACAGGCGGAAGCCGACCTGCGAGAGATCCTCTCGATCCCCGCGAGCTACAAAGTACTCTTCATGCAGGGCGGGGCCATTGCCCAGAACGCGATCCTGCCGATGAACCTGTCGCGGGGCAAGCGGGCTGACTACATCATCACCGGGTCCTGGTCGCAAAAGTCAGCCAAGGAAGCGCGCAAGTATTGCGAAGTGCATGTTGCGGCCTCCAACGAAGGCGATCACCACACCACCCTGCCTGATTACGACAGCTGGAAGATCAGCGACAACGCAGCCTACGTTCACGTTTGCAGCAACGAGACGATCCATGGCGTCGAAATGCATGAGTTGCCCGACTTGTCGACACTGGGCACACAAGCTCCACTGGTGATCGACTGCTCATCGCACATCGTGTCGCGCCCGATTGACTGGAGCCGTGTTGGCGTAGCCTATGCCGGCGCGCAGAAAAACATCGGTCCCGCCGGTCTGACCCTGGTCATCATCCGCGAAGACCTCATTGGCCACGCCCTGGCGATCACGCCATCCGCATTCGACTACCGCATCGTCGCGGACAACGCGTCGATGTACAACACGCCCCCCACCTACCCCTGGTATTTGGCGGGACTGGTTTTCCAGTGGATCAAACGCCAACGTGAGGGCGACCTCACGGGGCTAGCGGCCATTGAGGCGCGTAACGCGACCAAAGCCCAGCTGTTTTACGACTACGTCGACCAGTCTGGCTACTACATCAACAAAGTGGCTACCAACTGCCGCTCGAGGATGAACATCCCCTTCTTCCTGCCCGATGACCAACTCAACGAGGCGTTCCTGGCAGGGGCGAAGGCCCAAGGCTTGCTTCAGCTCAAGGGACACAAGAGCGTAGGCGGGATGCGCGCATCCCTGTACAACGCGATGCCGGTGGCTGGCGTGGAAGCATTGCTAGCCTACATGAAGGACTTTGCTGCAACCCATGGCTGAGCACTTTCAACCCGATCAACGTCCGGTGGATGAGCAATTGAGCGATCTGCGTGTGCAGATCGACTCGGTCGACCAGCAGCTGCTTGCTTTGCTGAATCAACGCGCGCGCCTGGCCCAAGCTGTCGGCGAAGTCAAAAAGATCGATGGCTCACCGGTGTTTCGCCCTGACCGTGAGGCGCAAGTGATCGATGGGATCAAACAGCGCAACCCGGGCCCCATCCTGGCTGACAGCGTCGCCCCGATCTGGCGCGAGATCATGTCAGCCTGCCGCGCACTCGAAGGCCGCCAGAAAGTGGCTTTTCTCGGCCCCATCGGCACCTTCACCGAGCAAGCGGCCCTGAACTACTTTGGCTCATCGATAGACGCCCTGGCTTGCGCCAGCATCGACGAAGTCTTTCGCGCCACCTCTGCGCAAACGGCAGATTTCGGCGTGGTTCCCATCGAAAACTCGACCGAAGGTGTGGTCGCACGGTCGCTGGATCTGCTGCTGCAATCGAGGCTCACCATCGTGGGTGAAACCAGCCTGCTGGTCACGCACAATCTGCTGCGCAAAACACCCAGCATGGACGGCATCACGGCCGTGTGTGCCCACCCGCAGGCCCTGGCTCAATGCCAAGGCTGGCTGAGTCAGCATTTGCCCCATGCCGAGCGACGCGCGGTTTCCTCCAATGCTGAGGGCGCACGCCTGGCCAGCCTGGATGCCAACATTGCCGGCATCGCCAGTGAGCGGGCTGCATCCCAGTACGGCGTGCACGTGGTGCAACGGGCCATCCAGGATGACCCGCACAACCGCACCCGGTTCGTGATCATCACTCAGCCTGACAAGCACAAGCCGGCCGCCCCTACCGGGCACGATTGCACCAGCCTGGTGGTGTCGGTCGACAACCGCCCCGGAGCCGTGCACGACATGCTGGTGCCCTTGAAGCGGCACAATGTGTCGATGACTCGTTTCGAATCCCGCCCGGCCCGTTCCGGCCAATGGGAATACCTTTTCTTCATTGACCTGGCCGGGCACCCGGCGCAGGACAATGTGGCAGCTGCCCTGGAAGAATTGCGTCAGCAATGTTCGTTCTTCAAAGTGCTGGGCACCTACCCTCTGGATACGCACTAATTTGCCCTTGAAGGATTTCGCAGGATGTTCAACCAACTCGGCTTGATCGGCTGTGGCCTGATGGGGGGCTCGTTTGCCCTTGCCTTGAAAAAGGCGGGCCTGGTCAAACGCGTGGTGGGCTACAGCAAGTCGCCCTCCACCGTTGAGAAGGCACGCCGCTTGGGTGTGATCGATGTCGCGGCCGAATCGGCCTTGCTGGCCGTGTCGGGCTCCGACATTGTCATCATCGCCGTTCCCGTGGCGGCCACCGAAGCCACTTTCCGTGCCATTCGTCACATGGTCGATCCCGGTGTCCTGTTCATGGACGTGGGCAGCACCAAACGCGATGTGGTGGATGCCGCGCGCCGGGTGCTCAAGGAACGCCTGCCGGCCTTCGTGCCCGCGCACCCGATTGCCGGACGTGAAGTCGCCGGCATCGAACACGCTGATCCCCTGCTCTACCAGGGGCGCAAGGTCATTCTGACCCCCTTGCAACAGACCGATGCCACGCTGGTGCAAAAGGCCACAGATGTGTGGGCGGCGATTGGCTGCCAGGTCTTGAAAATGACCCCCGAGCACCACGACTCGGCCTTTGCCGCCGTGAGCCACCTGCCTCATTTGCTGGCCTTCGCGTACATGAACGCGCTGGCCGTGCAACCTTTGGGCCAGGAGTTTTTGTCGCTGGCAGGCCCAGGGTTTCGCGATTTCACCCGAATTGCGGCCAGTGAGCCCACCATCTGGCGCGACATCCTTTTGTCCAACCGCGAAGAAATCCTGAAGCAATCTGCTTCGTTCCGCGAGGCGCTGGAACAGCTGGAGCGCCAAATGCGTGACTGGAACGGCGGACCACTGCAGGACCTGATCCAGACAGCCTCCGACGCGCGCAGCCAATGGCAACTGGGCGGCAAAACGCCCACGAGCCGCTGAATTTGATTTTGCATGTACACGACCGCATTTCTTGACCTGCCGCCCTTGCTTGAAGCGGGGGGCACGGTTCGCCTGCCCGGCTCCAAAAGTATCTCCAACCGCGTTCTGCTGCTGGCTGGCCTCAGCGAAGGCACCACCGTCGTGCATGATCTTCTGGCATCGGACGACACCCGCGTCATGCTCGAAGCCTTGCGGACCCTGGGCTGCGACATCCAGCAAAGTGGCGACACCGTTCACATCACCGGCCTGGGCGGCAAACTGTCGGTTCTGAAGGCGGAGCTGTTCCTGGGCAATGCCGGCACCGCCATGCGCCCCTTGACAGCGGCTCTGGCCGTGCTGTCTGCCACCCAAGGGGGGGTGTTTGAACTCAGCGGCATCCCACGCATGCACGAGCGCCCCATTGGCGATCTGGTCGATGCGCTGCGCCCCCTGGGCTGCCAGATCGAATGTCTGGGCAAGGAAGGCTATCCGCCCTTGCGCCTGAGCGGTGGTCAGCTCAATTTGTCCGCCCCCATCCGCATTCGGGGCGATGTCTCCAGTCAATTCTTGACCGCCTTGTTGCTGGCCCTGCCCCTGGTCTCGGCTCAGCAATCGCTGACCATCGAAGTAGAAGGCGAACTGATCTCCAAGCCCTACATCGAGATCACCCTGAACCTGCTGGCGCGATTCGGAATCCACGTCGAACGCCACGGGTGGGAGCGCTTCGTGATCCCGCAAGGCTGTCACTACCAGTCGCCGGGAGAAATCCACATCGAGGCCGACGCCTCGTCGGCGTCTTACTTCATCGCGGCCGGTGCGATCGCAGGGATTGAACAAGCTGTGCGCATTGAAGGCGTTGGCGCCGCTTCGATTCAAGGCGACATCCGTTTCATGGAAGCCGCCCAGGCTATGGGCGCTCATGTGACCAGCGGCCCCAATTGGCTCGAAATTCGCCGCGGTTCCTGGCCCCTCAAAGCGGTCGACATGGACTGCAATCACATCCCTGATGCCGCCATGACCCTCGCCGTGATGGCCCTGTACGCCACGGGCACGACCCGCTTGCGCAACATTGCCAGCTGGCGAGTGAAAGAAACCGACCGCATCGCGGCCATGGCCTGTGAGTTGCGAAAACTGGGCGCTACGGTGGTCGAAGGGCAGGACTTCATCGAGGTCACCCCCCCTGCCGGAGCCTGGCAACATGCCAGCATCCACACCTATGACGATCACCGCATGGCGATGTGTTTCTCGCTGGCGGCGTTCAGCCCTGTAGCCCCTGCAGCCTCAGGCCAGACCATTTCGGTGCGGATTGACGATCCTCGCTGCGTCGGCAAGACCTTCCCAGACTACTTCGAAACCCTCTTCCAGGTGGCGCGCACCCATCCCGATCTGATCCCAGTGATCACGATCGACGGCCCGACCGCGTCAGGCAAAGGCACGTTGGCCAGCGCATTGGCCACCCGCCTGGGGTACCGCTTTTTGGACTCGGGATCTTTGTACCGTGTCACCGCTTTGGCAGCGACCAGTCAAAGCCTGGATCTGGACGACCAGGGAGCGTTGGAAAAACTGGCCCGGCAAATTGGCCATGAAATCCCGTTGCGCTTTGACGCGCACCACGTTTGGTTGGATGGCTGCGACGTCAGCGATGAACTGCGTCGCGAAGCGATCGGGCAAATAGCATCTCGGATCTCGGCCTACCCGGGGGTTCGCCAAGCGCTGGTGGAACTGCAACTGTCGTTCCGCGGCTTGCCCGGGCTGGTGGCTGATGGCCGCGACATGGGCACCGTCATCTTTCCTGACGCTGGCTTGAAGGTGTTTTTAACGGCATCCGTTAAAGAACGGGCTGAACGCCGGTATAACCAATTGATTTCAAAAGGGATTTCTGCTAATCTACAAGAGATTTGCGCAGATTTGGAGGCGCGCGACCTGCGGGATCGCACCCGCGCCATCTCGCCTCTGGTCCCTGCTGCAGACGCCCGTCTTCTCGACAACTCATCGCTGACCATTGATCAATCGGTCGATACCGTGCTGGGCTGGTGGGTCGATGGCTGGCCTCATGTCTTGGTCAAGTCCTGACCAGACAGAGGTTTTTCAAAGGCTGTGACGCCCAGCCCCCGCTGCCAGGCAGGGGTTTGAGCGATCAGGGCTGGCCGCAAGACCTGCCTGGACGTCATGTTCTTCAACCCAACCCGTTCTGGTCGTTCCTGTCGATCCGAACGTTTCCGCTGGCCTCCAAGCCGGCACAGGAAATTCCATGTCTGAATCTTTTGCCGCCCTTTTTGAAGAGTCGCTGCAGCGCGCCAACATGCGCACGGGCGAAGTCATCACCGCTGAGGTGGTGGCCGTCGAACACAACTTCGTGGTCGTGAACGCTGGCCTGAAGTCTGAGGCTTATGTGCCCATCGACGAGTTCCGCAACGACCAGGGCGAGATCGAAGTCCAAGTGGGCGACTTCGTGTCGGTGGCCGTTGACGCCATCGAAAACGGCTACGGCGACACCATCCTGTCGCGCGACAAAGCCAAGCGTCTGGCCTCGTGGCTGTCGCTGGAAACCGCTCTGGAGTCTGGCGACTTCGTAACCGGTACTGTCAATGGCAAGGTCAAGGGTGGCCTGACCGTGTTGGTCAATGGCATCCGCGCCTTCCTGCCCGGCTCGCTGCTGGACACCCGCCCTGTGAAGGACATGTCTCCCTTCGAGGGCAAGACCATGGAATTCAAGGTCATCAAGCTGGACCGCAAGCGCAACAACGTCGTGCTGTCGCGCCGTGCTGTGGTGGAAGCTTCGATGGGCGAAGAGCGCGCCAAGCTGATGGAAACGCTGCGCGAAGGCGCGATCGTCCAAGGCGTGGTCAAGAACATCACCGAATACGGTGCGTTCGTGGACCTGGGTGGCATCGATGGCCTGCTGCACATCACCGACATGGCATGGCGCCGTGTCCGTCACCCTTCCGAAGTGGTGACCGTGGGTCAAGAGCTGTCGGCCAAGGTCCTGAAGTTCGACGCCGAGAAGAACCGCGTTTCGCTGGGTCTGAAGCAAATGGGTGACGATCCCTGGGTTGGCGTGTCGCGCCGTTACCCTGCCGGCACCCGTCTGTTCGGCAAGGTCACCAACATCGCTGACTACGGTGCGTTCGTTGAGATCGAACCCGGCATCGAAGGCCTGGTGCACGTCTCTGAGATGGACTGGACCAACAAGAACGTGGCTCCCAACAAGATCGTCAACCTGGGCGACGAAGTGGAAGTCATGGTCCTGGAAATCGACGAAGACAAGCGTCGCATCTCCCTGGGCATGAAGCAATGCAAGCCGAACCCATGGGACGACTTCTCGCAGAACTTCAAGCGCGGCGACAAGGTCAAGGGCCCCGTCAAGTCCATCACTGACTTCGGCGTGTTCGTCGGTCTGGCTGCTGGCATCGACGGTCTGGTGCACTTGTCTGACCTGTCTTGGAATGAGCCAGGCGAAGCTGCCGTGCGCAACTACAAGAAGGGCCAAGAAGTCGAAGCTGTCGTGCTGGCCATCGATGTCGAGCGTGAGCGCATCTCATTGGGCATCAAGCAACTGGATGCTGACCCCTTCACCAACTACACCTCGGTGAACGATCGCGGCATGAGCGTGACCGGCACTGTGGCAACTGTGGATGCCAAGGGCGCTGAGATCAAGCTGGCCGACGACGTGATGGGTTACCTGCGCGCCTCCGAAATCAGCCGTGACCGCGTGGAAGACGCGCGCAACGTGCTGAAGGAAGGCGACGAAGTCACCGCGATCATCGTCAACATCGACCGCAAGACCCGCAACATCCAGTTGTCGATCAAGGCCAAGGACAACGCTGAGCAACAAGAAGCTCTGCAACGTCTGAGCAGCGACAACACCAAGGAAGGTTCCGGCACCACCAGCCTGGGCGCTCTGCTCAAGGCCAAGCTGGACCAAAACAACGGCTGATTCGGCCCTTGACGACTGGATTCCTGCGTAGGCAGGGATCCAGCCCCTCGGTTGGCGCAAGCCAGCCGGGGCTGTGATGAGCGGCATCCCCGGGTGGGTTCATCACAGCCTCAAGATTTCAAGCCTTTCATGACCCGATCTGATCTCGTGGCTCGCCTGGCCGAGCGCTTTGGACAACTGACCCAACGCGACGCCGAGTTTGCCGTCAAGACCATCCTGGATGCGATGTCCGACGCGTTGGCTCGTGGGCACCGGATCGAAATCCGCGGCTTCGGCAGTTTTTCGATCAATCGCCGCCCTCCCCGCATGGGCCGCAATCCCCGCTCTGGCGAACAGGTCCTGATTCCTGAAAAGTTGGTCCCGCACTTCAAACCCGGGAAAGCACTGCGGGAAGGCGTAGACAAACAAGGGCAAGCTACGGAAGCCCTTCACTCTTCGTCAACGACGGAATCCTGACACCATGCGTACCCTCAACTGGTTGTGGCGCGGCTTTCTGTTTTTCGTGCTGTTTGCATTCGCGCTGAACAATCGGCACGAAGTCGATTTGCATTGGTTCTGGGGCTACCACTGGCAAGCCCCCATGGTGATTGTGGTCCTGGCAGTGTTCGCCATGGGCTGCGTCTCGGGAGTTCTGGCTATGCTGCCAAGCTGGTGGCGCCATCGCCGAGATGCCAAACAGCGTTTGCAATGGCTGCCCGATTCAGTCAGCCCGCCGGATGTCGCCCGCCCGGTTGCCGCACGCTCTGGCCCCATCACCTTGCCTGCAGAACTGCCCTTCCCGCCCGACATGCCAGCGCCACGCAAGCCCGCCAAGTAATCGCGGCACAATAGGCGCATGGATTTCGAACTGCAATGGTTGCTGCTGGCCTTCCCGGTGGTGTTTATTCTGGGGTGGATGGCCTCCCGCCTCGACTTGCGTCAACTCAAGCGAGAAGATCGCGCATCTCCGCAGGCCTACTTCAAGGGTCTGAACCTGCTGCTCAACGAACAGCAGGACAAAGCCATCGACGCCTTCATTGAGGCCGTTCAGCACGACCCTGACACATCCGATCTGCACTTTGCCTTGGGCAATCTGTTTCGGCGCCGGGGGGAGTATGAGCGTGCGATTCGGGTGCACCAACACCTGTTGGCCCGCGCCGATCTTCGCCAGGAAGAACGGGAAAAAGCTCAACATGCGTTGGCCCACGACTTCATGAAGGCCGGATTGTTCGACCGCGCCGAAGAAGCCTTCAAGGCGCTGGAGGGCACCGCGTTCACCACCGATGCCCGCCTGGCTTTGCTGAACCTACATGAGCGCTCACGCAATTGGCATCCCGCCATCGAAGTGGCCCATCGGCTCGAAGCCTCTGGTACTGGATCGTTTTCCCATCGCATCGCCCACCATTGGTGCGAGATCGCCCAAGAGGCAGAGGCTCGTGGACGATCGGATGAAGCTGATCAGGCATTGACGCGGGCCCGTGAGGCCGCCCCCCAAGCCGCACGACCGTTGGTCATCATGGGACAGCGTTTGATGCGGCACAACGACGCCGCTGCAGCCTTGAAGATCTGGGATGAACTGATGGCGCTTCAGCCGCAGTCGTTCTCGCTGATTCCGATGGACTACGCCAAAGCGGCCCAAGCCAGTGGCGCCGAAGATGCGGCACTGAAAAAGCTCGATGCCCTGTACGCACAAGTCCCGTCTATCGACATTCTGAACGCCTGGAACCACCTGCAGCCAGATGCATCATTGCGCCGCCAGCGACTGATCTCTCACATCACCGCGCAACCTTGCTTGTCAGCTGCCCAGGGGTTGATTCAAGAACGCCTCAAAACCGATCTGCCGCTGGACAAGGCCGAGATCGAAAAATTACAAGGCGCGATGGCCACCGCAGCCAAGCCCCTGCAACGCTACCGTTGCGCCGCCTGCGGCTTCGAGAGCCAGCACTATTTCTGGCAGTGTCCAGGCTGTCAGGGCTGGGATACCTATCCGCCCCGACGGCTGGAAGATCAGTGATCTGAATGCATCTCGTGAGGATGCGCCATCTGCGGAGCCTTCACTGGCACCGAAATGGTTTGGCGCATTGTCTTGCCATCTTCTGCCTTCAGCAGCAAGGTCAGGGGCACGCTGTCGCCATTGGACAAGGGGCGCGGCAGATCCATCAACATCAAATGATATGAACCTGGCTTGAGTGACACGGTGGTGCCAGCAGGCAATGGCAATGCGGAGACAGCACGCATGCGCATCACGTTGCCGTCCATCGCCATCTCGTGCAGTTCTGCGTGCTTGGCGGCAGGGGTTTCAAAACCGAGCAAGGTCATAGCTTTGGGCGCGGTGATGTCCATGAAGCCACCGGTTCCCTGCTGACCTTTCACCGTCGCGCGAATCCAGGCGCCTTCGACCTTGACCGGGCCTTGCGTCGCCACCTCTGCGGTCGGCTTGGTGTCAGCCGCCATCGCAGCCGGCAGCATCCCGACACTCGCCCAAAGCGCCATGCCCACCAGAGCAGATTCAACCACCAGCGTGACTGCGTTGCGAGAACGTTTCATCGTTTTCCTTTCGAATTGAGCCGATCACAAGCCTGTCATCGACGAGGCAAGTCTAGCGCGTATGCCTGCATCGGGTCGCCCGCATCAAGTGGCCTGCAGGACTCGCCGGTACTGCACCGCCTCCGCGATGTGCGCACTGAGCACCACATCCGACTCAGCCAGATCCGCGATGGTTCGAGCCAGCTTCAACACACGATGGAAAGCCCGCCCAGACCACCCTAGGCGACTGCAGGCAGCCTGCAGGAAGCGCTGAGCGCTGTCTTCGGCCCGCACGAAGTCATCGATCTGCCCCGCAGCCAGATCGCCATTGAGACAGCCTTGACGGGTGAGCTGTCTGGCGCGTGCGGTCTCCACTCGCTGGGCCACCGCATCGGACGCTTCGCCGTCTGGGCTTCGCCCCAGCACCTCGGGCGGCACCACAGGCACTTCGACCTGCAAATCGATGCGGTCCAGCAAGGGGCCGCTGAGCTTGGCCTGGTAACGGGCAATTTGCTCGGGCGTGCAGCGGCAGGCCTTCAGCGGATTGCCATGGTGTCCGCAAGGGCAGGGATTCATGGCTGCCAAGAGCTGAAAACGGGCGGGGAAATCATGCCGGCGCGCGGCGCGCGAGATGGTGATCTGCCCGGTTTCCATCGGCTCTCGCAGGGCTTCCAGAGCGGCACGCGGAAACTCCGGCAATTCATCGAGAAACAAGACGCCATGATGGGCCAAAGAGATCTCGCCAGGGCGTGGCGGCGATCCCCCACCCACCAATGCGGCCGATGACGCACTGTGGTGAGGCGCGCGCATCGTTCTTTGACGCCACTGCTCAGGCTGGAAGGCCCCCGCCAGACTCGCAATGGCTGCGGCCTCCAGCCCCTCGGTCGAATCCATCGGGGGCAATAAGCTGGAAAAGCGCTGCGCCAGCATCGACTTACCCGTTCCTGGCGGGCCAACCATCAAAACACTGTGTCGCCCAGCCGCAGCGATTTCCAATGCGCGTTTGGCAGCTGATTGCCCCTTCACATCGCGCAGATCACCGACCCGCCGATCAGACGGGGCGTCGCACAAAGGGGCTGCACACATTCGCCCGGCATCCAGTGCCGCCCCCTGGTCGTCACGCAAGGCAGCCACCACTTCGGTGAGATGCTGGAAGCCATGAATGGAGACGCCCTCCACCAGCGAGGCCTCAGCAGCACTGGGAGCAGGTAACACCAGTTTTCTGGGCTTCATCCCTTGGGCCTCGCGCCTCAGAATGCCCAACGCCATCGGCAGGGCACCCCGAATGGGCCGCAAATCGCCCCCCAAAGACAACTCACCGGCAAACTCAACGCCAGCCAGGCCAGCGCCATCTAGATGCCCCATGGCAGCCAGAATCCCCAGCGCAATCGGCAGATCAAAGCGACCGGACTCTTTAGGCAAGTCGGCGGGCGCCATGTTGACGGTGATCCTGCGGTTGTATGGAAACTCCAATCCGCTGTTGGTGATGGCTGCCCGAACGCGCTCTTTGGCTTCCTTTACCTCGGTATCAGCCAAACCAACGAGCGTAAAGGACGGCAGGCCATTGGCCAGATGCACCTCGATGGTGACCTCTGGTGCCTGTAGACCAACCAGGGCCCGGCTTTGAACAACGGCAAGAGACATGTGACCCACCCATTTTCGAAAACGGGCTGAATTGTGCCGACGCCGGGGCATGGCGCGCTCCCCCCTGAAGGGTGATGCCGGACCGACTCGTGCACCCCCTTGGTGCAAACATGAACGCCGGCCGTGAAATGCGCACTCGCACATACCAAAGCGGTGCAAAAAGAAACACCACCCTCCATTTCGGTGCAGACAGAACCCCGCATCGCCAAGCAGGCCCTGTTTTGGCGCGCTGGCACGGTTTGTGCAGATAGCTCAGCGTTCCTGATTTTTTTCTGCCAACCTCACCGGAGAATGAACCATGAAAATGGTGACCGCCATCGTCAAGCCATTCAAGCTTGATGAAGTGCGTGAGGCCTTGTCTGCCATCGGCGTGCAAGGCATCACGGTAACCGAAGTCAAAGGCTTCGGCCGTCAAAAAGGCCATACCGAGCTGTACCGAGGCGCGGAGTATGTGGTCGATTTCCTGCCCAAAGTGAAGATCGAAGCCGCGGTTGACGAGGCCATTCTGGATCGCGTGATCGAGGCCATCGAGTCCTCTGCACGGACCGGCAAGATCGGCGACGGCAAGATCTTCGTCACCTCTCTGGAGCAGGTGATC
This sequence comes from Burkholderiales bacterium, assembly GCA_028864885.1. GTDB lineage: Bacteria > Pseudomonadota > Gammaproteobacteria > Burkholderiales > Burkholderiaceae_C > Aquabacterium. Next base: position 21,334 of record JAGWLR010000014.1, read on the forward strand.
CGAATCCGGACCGGCGAAACGGGCCAAGACGCTTTGTGATCCTCACAAAGCCCTGACTCAGAACTTCATCGTGGCCCACACCCCAGGGGGTGTGCGAGCTGAGCTTACCTTTTTGCTTTTCAAGAGGCTTTTCATGAGAAAACTCATTGCGTCCATCGCACTGGGGCTCGCCGCCTTCGGTCTACTGGGCGTTTCCCACGCCGAGGAAACCGCAGCAGCCGCTCCGGTTGCAGCATCCGCTGTCGCTGCAGACGCGTCAGCGGCCGCCCCAGCCGCACCTGCGCCTGAGGCTGCTTCTTCGGCAGAGGCCGCCTCGGCTGCTGCCGCACCTGCGCCAACCCCCAACAAGGGCGACACCACCTGGATGATGGTGTCGACTTTGCTGGTGATCCTGATGACCGTGCCTGGTCTGGCTCTGTTCTACGGCGGCTTGGTGCGCAGCAAGAACATGCTGTCTGTGCTGATGCAAGTGATGGTGACGTTCTCGCTGATCGTTGTCCTGTGGTTCGTCTATGGCTACAGCCTGGCGTTCACGGAGGGCAATGCCTTCTTCGGTGGTTTTAGTCGCCTGTTCATGAATGGCATCTGGGACAACGTCGCTGGTACGTTCGTCAACGGGGCAACCTTCAGTAAGGGTGTGCCCATGTACGAAATCGTGTTTGCGGCCTTCCAAGCCACCTTCGCAGGCATCACTTGCTGCTTGATCGTGGGCGCTTTTGCCGAGCGCATCAAGTTCTCGGCCGTGTTGCTGTTCATGGTGCTGTGGTTCACTTTCAGCTACGCACCGATCGCGCACATGGTCTGGTTCTGGATGGGCCCTGACGCCTACACCGGCAAGGAAGTGGTCGATGCCATGAACGGCAAGGCTGGTCTGATTTGGCAATGGGGTGCTTTGGACTTCGCTGGCGGTACCGTTGTGCACATCAACGCTGCTGTGGCTGGCTTGGTTGGTGCCTACATGGTTGGCAAGCGCATCGGCTACGGCAAGGAATCGTTCACCCCTCACTCCTTGACATTGACCATGGTTGGCGCTTCGCTGCTGTGGGTGGGTTGGTTCGGCTTCAACGCCGGCTCGGCTCTGGAAGCCAACGGCTTTGCCGCTCTGGCCTTCATCAACACCTTCGTGGCCACTGCCGCAGCAGTGTTGGGCTGGTGCTTGGGTGAAGCCCTGCACAAGGGCAAGGCTTCGATGCTGGGTGCAGCCTCCGGTGCTGTCGCAGGCCTGGTGGCCATCACTCCTGCCGCAGGTAACGTGGGTATCGGTGGTGCCGTGATCATCGGCCTGCTGGCTGGCCTGATCTGCCTGTGGGGTGTGACGGGCCTGAAGAAGATCCTGGGTGCGGATGACACGCTGGACGTGTTCGGCGTCCATGGCGTCGGCGGTATCTTCGGTGCCCTGGTGACCGGGGTGTTCAACTCGCCTAAACTGGGTGGCCCGAGCACGGTGGCTGACTGGGTGACCATGACGATGACTTCGCCTACGGACTACTCGATCCCGGCTCAACTGCTGGTGCAAGCCAAGGCTGTCGGCCTGACCATCGTCTGGTCTGCCGTGGTGTCGATCATCGCCTACAAAATCGTGGATCTGGTGATTGGTCTGCGCGTGCCGGAAGAAGAGGAACGCGAAGGTCTGGACATCACTTCACACGGCGAAACCGCCTACCACAAGTGATCTGAACGGGTTACTTTTCAAAAAGAGGCCGCCTTCGGGCGGCCTTTTTCATGGCACCGACACAGGCGGCGTTGAAGTTCCTAGAATGGGGGCCCGAGAACGAAAATCCCCCTTAGTGTCATGGTTCCTCATCTGATCACCGCGTTGACAGGCCCCATCAACGAACTCGAGCAACGGATGCTGGAGTCGATGCCCGCAATTGAGCGATGGTTCCGCCTGGAGTGGATGGAGCACACGCCACCTTTCTACACCTCGGTGGATCTGCGCAATGCCGGCTTCAAGCTGGCCCCTGTGGACACCAACTTGTTCCCTGGTGGATTCAACAACCTCACCACCGAGATGCTGCCCTTGGCCGTGCAGGCTGCCATGGCCGCCATCGAGAAGATCTGCCCGGAAGCCAAGAATCTGTTGCTGATTCCAGAACGGCACACACGCAACACGTTCTATTTGTTGAATGTGGCCAGACTGGTCCAAATTTTCAGTCTGGCGGGCCTGAACGTTCGGCTGGGCTCGCTGGATGAATCGATCACCGAGCCGACCGAACTGGCCCTGCCAGACGGCAGCAGCTTGACGCTGGAGCCCTTGGTGCGCACCAAGCGGCGATTGGGTTTGAAGCATTTCGACCCTTGCACGATCTTGCTCAACAACGATCTTTCGGCTGGGATTCCTGATGTGTTGAAGGATCTGCACGAGCAGTACCTGCTACCCCCACTGCACGCAGGCTGGGCGGTGCGGCGCAAGAGCCAGCACTTCAGCGCCTACGAAGAAGTCGCGAAGAAGTTTTCAAAGCTGCTGGGGATGGACCCTTGGTTGATCAACCCGATGTACGCCACCTGCGATGAGGTCAATTTCCAGGAGGGCACGGGCATCGAATGCCTGCAAACCCAGGTGGATGCCCTGTTGAACAAAATCCGCCGCAAATACAAGGAATACGGCATCAACGAAAAGCCTTTTGTGATCGTGAAGGCTGACAACGGCACCTATGGCATGGGCATCATGACGGTGCGCGACGCCAAGGAAGTCACCGAACTGAACCGGCGCGCGCGCAACAAAATGTCGGTCGTCAAAGATGGGCAGGAGGTGAGCCGCGTCATCATTCAAGAAGGCGTGCCCACTTACGAGCAGATCAACGATGCCGTGGCCGAGCCGGTGGTCTACATGATTGATCGCTACGTGGTGGGCGGGTTCTATCGCGTCCATGCCGACCGCGGGATTGACGAGAACCTGAACGCACCGGGCGCCAGCTTTGTACCGCTGGCGTTTGCCGAACCCATGCAGATGCCCAAACCCGGCGCTCGCCCGGGCGCAAGTGCCCCCAATCGCTTCTACATGTATGGTGTGTTGGGCCGTTTGGCCATGTTGGCCGCCAGTTATGAACTGGAAGCCACGGACCCGAACGCCGAGACCTACTAAAACGCGCCCCGAGGGGCAAACGCGGGCACAATAGCCCCTCCGCTGAAACGACACCTTCACCCGTGCCTCACAGTTCAAACGCCACACTCAGCGGCCGTCAACTGGCTGCCTTGACCTTGGGTGCCATCGGTATCGTCTATGGCGATATCGGCACCAGCCCGCTGTATGCACTGAAGGAAGTGTTCGCGCATGGCCATCTGGCCTTGACACCCACCAACATCTATGGGGTCTTGTCCCTGATGTTCTGGACACTGACCATCGTGGTGACGCTCAAGTACGTCACGCTGATCCTGCGGGCCGACAACAACGGTGAAGGTGGCCTGATCGCCATGCTGGCCTTGGCTTCCACTGCGGTCAAGGATCACCCTAACCTTCGCGCCAAGCTGCTGGCGATCGGCATTTTCGGCACCGCGATTTTCTTCGGCGATGGGGTGATCACGCCCGCCATCTCTGTCTTGTCTGCGGTGGAGGGGATGGAAGTGGCCGCCCCGGGTCTGGAGCGGTTTATCGTCCCGGTCACATTGATCGTTTTGACGATTTTGTTCACCGTGCAGAAGCACGGCACAGGGGGGATCGGCAAATTTTTTGGCCCCATCACCCTGGCTTGGTTCATCGTGCTGGCCTTGCTGGGCGCGACTCACATTGTGCAAAACCCCGCGGTCTTGCTGGCCATGAGCCCACACTTTGCACTCGAATTCATCTTGCTGCACCCCAAGCTGGCCTACATTGCTTTGGGCGCAGTCATTCTGTGCGCAACAGGGGCCGAAGCGCTGTATGCCGACATGGGGCATTTCGGCAAACGTCCGATCCGACTCGCATGGTTCGGCTTGGTCATGCCATCGCTGGTGCTGAATTATTTTGGCCAGGGTGCAATGTTGTTGGAGCACCCCGAAAAGGTGTCGAACCCCTTTTACGAAATGGCCCCTCAATGGGCGCTTTACCCCTTGGTCGGTTTGGCCACGTGCGCCACGGTGATCGCCTCGCAAGCCCTGATCTCGGCAGCATTTTCCGTGACCAAGCAGGTGATTCAATTGGGCTACCTGCCCCGCCTGCGCATCTTGCATACCTCAGAAAACGAAACAGGTCAGATCTACATCCCCTTCGTCAACTGGGCCCTGTTCGCTTGTATTGTCATGGCTGTGATCTTCTTTGGATCGTCGACCAAGTTGGCGGCGGCCTATGGCATCACCGTCACCATCGACATGCTGATCACCACCGTGATGACGTTCTTCGTGATCCGCTTCGCCTGGAAGCTGAGCTTGCCGCTGTGCATCATGTCTACGCTGAGTTTCCTGATCATCGATGTGATGTTCTTCAGTGCCAACGTGATCAAGGTGATCGACGGCGGATGGTTCCCGTTGCTGATCGGCGCGACCATGTTCAGCTTGATGCTGACCTGGAAGGAAGGCCGTCACCTGCTCAGTGAGCGCTTGCGCTCTGACGCGATCGATCTGCACCCCTTCCTGGACGCGGTGTTTTCAAGCCCGCCCACGCGTGTCGCGGGTACGGCGGTCTTCCTCAATGCGGATGCCGGCACCACACCCAACGCCCTGCTTCACAATCTCAAACATAACAAGGTGCTGCACACGCAAAACCTGTTTGTGACCGTCAAGTCGCACGAAGTGCCACGCATCAAACCCGCCGACCGCATCGAATTGGAGAACCTGGGCAACAACTGCTGGCAGGTGATGCTGCACCTGGGCTTCAAGGATGAGCCGGACGTGCCTGAGGCCTTGAAGCTGCTCAAGGCCCATGGCGTGGAATTGGACGACATGGAGACCAGCTACTTCCTGTCGCGTGACATCGTGATCCCGACGATTGGCAGCGGCATGATGCCCTGGCGCGAAAAGCTGTTTGCAGGCATGCACCGCAATGCTGCGGGTGCAGCTGACTTCCTGAGTCTGCCCGCCAACCGGGTGGTGGAGCTCGGCTCCAAGGTGGAGATCTGAACAAGCCGCCTACTCCGCGCCCCTCAGTCCTCAGGGACACGTCCCTGATGGCTGTGTCAGCCGGTTTTGTGGCCACGCTGGTGGGTTTCACCAGCACGATTGCCCTGATCTTTCATGCCGCCCGCAGCCTGGGCGCCACACCCGATCAGATCACGTCATGGGTCTGGGCGCTGGGCATCGGCATGGGGCTGACCACGATCGGTCTGTCCTTGTGGACACGCATCCCGATCTTGATCACCTGGTCCACACCTGGCGCGGCGGTCATTGCCAGCGCAGCGTCTGGCGTGAATCTCGCAGAAGCCACTGGTGCCTTCTTGTTATGCGGGGTGCTGATGTGGCTGTGTGGGGTGACCGGCTGGTTTGAGCGCGTCATGAACCGCATCCCCATGACCCTGGCATCGGCTCTGCTCGCCGGGATCCTGGCCAAGTTCGCGCTGATGGCGTTTGCCGAAGCCAGCGACCACATGATGCTGGTGATCGGCATGCTGCTGACCTATCTGGTGGGCAAGCGCTGGTGGCCGCGTTATGCCGTGCTGGGGGTGCTCCTGGCCGGTACAAGCTTGGCTTGGGCTCAAGGCCAACTCAATACACAAGCACTGCAATGGCAATGGGCTCGGCCCGTGTGGGTGACACCGGCCTGGTCCTGGCACGCCGCGATCGGCATGGGTTTGCCGTTGTTCATTGTCACAATGGCATCCCAGGCTGTGCCTGGCGTCTCGGCCATCAGAGTGTCGGGCTATCAGCCTGGGGTGTCACCCTTGATGTCGTGGTCGGGCGTAGCTACGGTGCTACTGGCCCCTTTTGGCGGCTACACCTTCAATCTGGCGGCAATCACCGCGGCCATTGTGCTCAACCCCCACGCCCACACTGAAGCCGAGCGCCGCTATTCGGCGGCGGTCATGGCGGGTCTGTTTTATCTGGTGATGGCCCTGCTGGGCGGAGCGGTGGCGGGGGTGTTGTCAGCCTTTCCCTCGGCCTTGGTCATGGGGGTGGCCGGCCTGGCGCTGTTGGGCACGATTGGCAACGGTCTGGCGACAGCGCTGCGCGACGACCATCACCGTGAAGCCGCCCTGATCACCTTTCTGGTGACCTTGTCGGGCGTCACCTTGCTCGGGATCTCGTCTGCGTTTTGGGGGCTGGTCGCCGGCGCGCTAACGCTGTTCGTGGAAAACTTCAGAACCCGGCCTCATGATTTGGAAGATTCACCATGAAGATCCTGTTTGTTGCTGACCCCTTGTCGACTTTCAAGACCTACAAGGACAGCACCTTTGCGATGATGCGCGAAGCAGCCACACGTGGCCATGAACTGTGGGCCTGCGAACCTTTTGAAATCGTGTGGCAGCGCGGTGGGCAAGTTCAGGCTCGGTGCCGTCGCATCGCCCTGACCGGACAGGCTGACGACTGGTTTGACGAGTTGGAGGTGGCCACAGCGGCACTGGCTGGTTTTGATGCCGTGTTGATGCGCAAGGATCCGCCCTTCGATGCTGAATACCTGTACACCACCCACCTGCTGACCCAGGCCGAGCGCGAAGGCGCACGGGTTTTCAACCAACCACAAGCCCTGCGCGAGCACCCTGAGAAGCTCGCCATTCTGGAGTTTCCTCTCTACATTGCTCCCACTTTGGTGACCCGCGACATGGACGCGGTGCGGCAATTCCACGCCGAGCATCGTGATGTCATTCTGAAACCGCTCGACGGCATGGGTGGCATGGGCATTTTCCGCGTGAAAGACGACGGCCTGAACCTGGGCAGCATTGCCGAAACGCTGACTCGCAATGGTCAGCAAACCATCATGGTCCAGAAGTTTTTGCCCGCTATTTCGCAAGGGGACAAACGCGTGCTGATCATCGACGGTGAGCCCGTGCCCTATGCCCTCGCCCGCATTCCGCAGGGTGGCGAAGTACGCGGCAACCTCGCTGCGGGCGGCAAAGGTGTGGCCCAGCCCCTGAGCGAATCCGATTGGGCCATTGCCCGGCACCTGGGCCCGATCCTGGCGGCACGTGGTCTGTTACTGGTGGGCCTGGACATCATCGGTGAGCACCTCACCGAGATCAATGTCACCAGCCCGACCTGCTTCCAGGAAATCACCGATCAAATGGGCTGGAACGTGGCAGGCCGCTTCATCGACGCGCTGGAAGCCAAGCTCGCATCCTGAAAACGGATTCATGATCGACAATGTCGGACCTTGTCTGACATTGAATTGCGAATCTGATCATGGCTGTTTTGACCCTTACCGACGCGTGCCTGGCTTTTGGCCATGTGGCCTTGCTGGACCACGCCGCGTTTTCGCTGGAAACGGGCGAACGCGTGGGCCTGATCGGGCGCAATGGCACGGGCAAGTCGTCCTTGCTGAAGATCCTGGCCGGGCTGGAAAAGCCCGACGACGGTCAATTGCAGATCCAAAGCGGCATTGAAGTCGCCTACGTGCCCCAAGAACCGATTTTTGCCGACGACGCCACCGTGTTCAGCACGGTGAGCGAAGGCCTGGCCGAGGTCAAGGCCTTGCGTGAGCGGTTTGAAGCCCACGCAGAAGGCGAAGACCTTGATGCGTTGATGACCCAGATTGAAGCCCGCAATGGCTGGAACTGGGAACAACGCGTAGACGAAACTTTGCAACGCCTGCACCTCGACCCCAATTTGCCGATTGCAGGGCTGTCTGGCGGAACAAAAAAGCGCGTCGCCCTGGCTCGCTCCTTGGTGGCCAGCCCCGATGTGTTGATGCTCGATGAACCCACGAACCACCTTGATCTGGACGCCATCACGTGGCTGGAAGAGTTGCTGGTCGCGTTCAAGGGCAGCATCCTGCTGATCAGTCACGACCGCGCGTTCCTCGACAACGTCTGTACCCGCATCGTCGAATTGGACCGCGGGGTGCTGCGCACCTACCCCGGCAACTTCACCGCCTATGAAACGCTCAAGGCCCAGCAGTTGGCCGACGAGGCGGTTACCAATGCCAAGTTTGACAAGCTGTTGGCGCAAGAAGAGGTGTGGATCCGCAAGGGTGTAGAGGCGCGTCGCACCCGCTCAGTGGCCCGCATCAAGCGCCTGGAAGACCTGCGCAAAGCCCGCTCCGAACGCCGCGAGGTTGTCGGTCGCGCCAAAATGGAGGTGGCCCAGGGCGACCGCGGCGGCAAGATCGTCGCCGAATTGGAAAACGTCAGCAAGAGCTATGGTGGCCGCACGGTCGTCAACCATTTCTCGGGCACCATCTTGCGCGGCGACAAGGTCGGCCTGATCGGCCCCAATGGGGCAGGCAAGACCACTTTGCTCAAGATCATTCTGGGTGAACTGAAGCCAGACAGTGGCAGCGTCAAACAAGGCGCCAACCTCAACGTCGCTTACTTTGATCAGATGCGAGACAACCTCGATCTGAACGCCACCTTGGCGGATTTCATCAGTCCGGGCAGTGAGTGGATCGAGATCAATGGCTCACGCAAGCACGTGATGGGCTACTTGCAAGACTTTCTGTTTTCACCTGCACGCGCCAACTCGCCCGTTCGCACCTTGAGTGGTGGCGAGCGCAACCGCTTGCTGCTGGCTCGCCTGTTTGCCAAGCCCTCTAATGTGCTGGTGCTCGACGAACCCACCAACGACCTCGACATCGACACCCTCGACTTGCTGGAAGACCTGCTGGCGGACTATCCCGGCACTGTGTTCCTGGTCAGCCATGACCGCCGTTTTCTGGATAACGTGGTGACCAGCACCCTGGTCGCCGAGGGTCAGGGAACCTGGCGTGAATATGAAGGCGGCGTCGAAGACTGGCTGATCCAGTCACGGCGAGCCAAGGCTCTGGCTGCAGGCAAATCGGGCGCGGCCAGCATCGCCACGGCCAGCAAACAGCCGCGTGAAGCCGAGACTCGCACCCCTGTTGCGGTCACCGCCGACAACACGCCATCCACTGCCCCCTTGGCGACTGTAGTGGCGCAACCCAAGCGCAAACTGAGTTACAAGGAACAGCGCGAACTGGACGAACTGCCCGCCCGCATCGAGGCCCTGGAAACCGAGCAAGCTGAACTCAACAAGCAATTGGCCGACCCTGACATTTATCGCAAGGAAGGCGCCAATGTGGGCGCCATGCACGCCCGCGTTGAATCGATCGACGAAGAGCTGATGACCCTGCTAGAACGATGGGAAGCGCTCGGCAAGATTTGATGCACTCAGCGCATCACGACGCCACCAAGCGTGGCGCGAAGGCCTGACCGGGTTGAGGAGACAACAGCGACAAACAGGTCGATTCGGGATCTTCGCTGCTGATCACCTCACTCACCATCGAGGCCAAGCGCCGGGTATCGGCGCGCAGCACCTTTTGCTTGACCGACGCGATCTGGGTCGGGTGCATCGAAAAGCTCCGCAAGCCCATCGAGAGCAACAACTCCGAAAAAGCTGGATCTCCGGCCATTTCGCCACAGACGCTAACGGCCTTGCCCGCCGCACGCGCCTGAGAAATGCTGCTGTGCAACAACTGCAGCACCGCCGGGTGCCAAGGGTCGTACAAATGCGCAACGGCCTCGTCGGCGCGGTCAATGGCCAAGGTGTACTGGATCAGATCGTTGGTCCCGATCGACAGGAAATCAAAATACCGTAAAAAAATCGGCAAGGTCAACGCCGCCGCCGGCACTTCGATCATCGCCCCCAGTTCGGCGTCGCCAAAGGACTTGCCCGACTCGGTCAACTGCCGCTTGACCAGTGCGATGTTCTCCAGGGTCTGCACGATCTCGCGCTGGCTGGCCAGCATCGGAATCATGATCTTGACTGGGCCATGGTGTGCAGCCCGATACAGCGCCCGCAACTGTCGGCGGAACATGCTGGGCTCCGACAGACTCCAGCGGATGGCTCGCAAGCCCAGTGCGGGGTTCAAGACCGACTCGTGCCGCAACTCACTGGACGTCATCCCGTCCATCGGCTTGTCTGCGCCGATGTCGACCGTGCGAATCGTGACCGGCAGACCTTTCATGGCCTCGACGGCGCGGCGATATGCGTCGTACTGCTCCTCTTCGTCGGGCAGATTGCCGCCCCGATTCATGAACAGGAACTCACTGCGGAACAAGCCCACGCCTACGGCCCCCGCCTCAAGTGCGGCCGGGGCATCTTCAGGCATTTCGATGTTGGCCAGCAATTCGATGCGCTCGCCATCCAGGGTGACCGCCGGGGTGTGCCGCAAACGGGCCAGCCGGCCACGCTCCAGCTCACTCTGGCGCTGGCGAAACCGGTATTCCTCCAGCACGATCGGAGACGGATCGACGATCACCAACCCGGCGTCCCCGTCGATGATGATGCAATCGTCTTGGCGGATCAGGCCACTGGCCTGCCGCGCCCCGACCACAGCCGGGATGTCCATGCTGCGGGCCACGATGGCGGTGTGTGAGGTCTTGCCCCCCACATCTGTCACAAAGCCCTTGAACACGCTGCGCTTGAAATTCAGCATGTCGGCCGGGGCGATGTCACTGGCCACCAGCACCAAGGGTTCGTCCCCCCCAAAGTCTCGCGGCTCAGCATCGGGCATGGGCGAAGGCACCCCCTTGCTCAGGCTGCGTAACAAACGCTCGACCACCTGCTCCAGATCAGCCTTGCGCTCGCGCAGGTAGGCGTCTTCCATTTCGTCGAATTGGCGCGCGAGCACCTCCAACTGAGCCGACACGGCCCATTCGGCGTTGTAATGCCGCTGGCGAATCCAGTCGGCAGACGCGCCGATCAAGGCTTCGTCTTGCAACAGCATCTGGTGCACGTCCAGCAAGGCGCCCAATTCTTGCGGCGCATCGGCAGGCAGATCGCGCTTGAGCACATCGAATTCAGTGGCCACAGTATCGCGGGCGGCATACAGGCGCGCGACCTCATCATCGATCCGGGAGGGATCAATGAACACGTGCGGCACGTCAACCCGGCTGGAGGCCACCAAGACCGCCCGCCCGATCGCCACGCCTCGCGAAACAGGCAAGCCGAAGATTTGGATGCTCATATTTCAGATCGTAGCAGCGGCTTTGCCCTCGTGGATCAAGGTCACGCAACTGTCATGTCAAATTCACGCCGGCGTCACCCCAGAACGCAACACTGGGTGTCCATGAACAACATGGATTCTCCTAGGAGTTGACGATGAAGGACCTGCCACTGCCCACGCTGCCCATTGCAGATCTGTCCTCCCTGCGTTCGGCCGAATCGCGCGCCGCCCGGAGGTCACTTCATCCCGGCTCCCATGAAGCCACACCGATCGACACCAGTCGACAGGCCCTGGAAGTCGTTTGGGCTCGCACTGAAGAAGATGTTCTGGCCGCACAACGACTGAGATACCAAGTCTTCGTCGAAGAGATGGGTGCACGCCTGAGCGTGCCTGCCGGAGCTCCCAAAAATCATGACATCGATTTGTTCGACCCCTACTGTGAGCACTTGCTGGTGCGCCTGAAAAGCGAAGACGGCGAACCTGGGCAGGTCATCGGAACCTACCGTGTCCTGACACCCGACAGCGCCAAACGCATCGGTGGCCTTTACAGTGAAACAGAATTCGACCTCACCCGCGTGCGCCACCTGCGCAGCAAGATGGTCGAGTTGGGCCGCTCGTGCGTGCACCCCGAGCACCGCCACGGCGGCGCCATTCTGGCCCTGTGGGGCGCTCTGGCCGAGTTCATGGTCCGCAACGAACTCGACACGATGATCGGGTGCGCCAGCATCAGCATGCGCGACGGTGGCCACGTGGCCGCCAGCCTGTGGGAGCAGTTGTCCAAGACGCATCTGGCCCCAATTGAACTGCAAGTTCGCCCTCGCCTGCCCTTGCCGGTTGAAGAACTGGATCGCCATCTGAAGGTCGACCCGCCTGCCTTGATCAAGGGCTATCTGCGTTGCGGCGCGAAAATTCTGGGCGCCCCGGCCTGGGATCCCGACTTCAACACGGCGGACTTGCCCATGCTGATGCGCATCCAGGATCTGCCTGCACGGTATCGCCGACATTTCCTGGGCGTCTGAGCTGAGTCTGACGGAAAGAGCCGCGCAGGCCCTAGACTGCGCGGCATGACCCGAAAAGCCCGTTCTGACTCTTCTCCGACGCCTGTTACCGCGCACTCCCTGCCACTGTGGCAATTGCTCATCAGCTGCGCCGACGCGGTGGCCGCCGTGCTGCGCGGCCAGTCTCTCAACGATGCATTGGACGCCTGCCCGTCCACCCAACGCCCCGGCGTTCAAGCCCTGTCATTTGCTGTCCTGAGAAGGCTGGGCACCGCCCAAGCGCTTCGAACCATTCTGGTGCCCAAAAAGCCAGATCGATGGGTCGATGGCTTGCTGCTGTCGGCCCTGGCATTGGCCTGCGGCACCGAATACAGCGAACACACCCTGGTCGATCAAACTGTTGAGGCGGCCAAACGCAAGGCTCGACCAGCGTCCGGCTTGGTCAACGCTGTGATGCGGCGGTTTCTGCGCGATCGACGCGAGCTCATGGCTGAAATCGAAACCGACCCTGTGGCGCATTTCAACCACCCCGACTGGTGGATCGGCAAACTCAAGCGCGACTGGCCAGAGCAATGGCAGGCCATCCTGGCCGCCAACCAGGAAGCCGCCCCCATGGCGTTGCGGGTCAACCAGCGCCGCGCCACGCCAGAGCAATACCTGCAGCGGCTGCTGGATGCCGATTTGCGAGCTCACCTGGATCCGGCCACCGGCGGCATCGTCTTGCAGCACGCCGTGGCGGTCAAGCGCCTGCCCGGCTTCGACACCGGCGACGTGTCGGTCCAGGATCTGTCGGCCCAACGCGCAGCGCCCTTGCTGCTGTCTGCCTGCGGCTTGACCTCGGGGCGCCCAGCCGGCAGCCCCTTGCCTCGCGTGCTGGACGCATGCGCCGCGCCCGGAGGCAAAACAGCTCATTTACTGGAGTTGGCCGATCTGGACGTGACGGCACTGGACGCCGATCCGCAGCGCCTGACCCGGGTTCACGACACGCTGGAACGCCTGGGCCTTCACGCCCACACCCTGGCCGCCAATGCCAGCCAACCGGACACGTGGTGGAACGGGCAGATGTTCGACGCCATCTTGCTGGATGCCCCCTGCAGTGCCTCGGGCATCGTCCGGCGCCACCCAGATGTACGCTGGCTGCGCCGGGAACCAGACATTCCAGCCCTGGCGCGTACCCAAGACGCCATCCTGGATGCTCTGTGGCCCTTGCTGAAACCCGGAGGACACCTGCTGTACTGCACCTGTTCAGTCTTCAAAGAGGAGGGGCAAGACCGCGTCGACGCGTTTTTGCAACGTTGCCCCCAGGGCAAGCCCCTGACGGCGCCCGGCCACCTGCTGCCTGTGGTCGAATATGACGAGCCCACCGGTTCTGACCCCGGTGACGGCTTCTTTTACGCCCTCTTCACCAAGATTTGACAAGGTGACGAATGCCCCGGATGCGCCGCAGAAAGCTGCTGACCCGCAGTGCTTCGGCCCTGCTCGCCCTCGCGGCGATGACGACAGGGACGGTGGCGCGCGCCTGGGCTGGTGGCCGAAACGCCATCGAGCTCAAGCAAACTCAGGTCACGCGTGCAGACGATGGGCTGTTTCTGACGTATGACGTCCGCTTCGACCTGCCGCGTGAGGTCGAAGACGCCCTCATCAAAGGCGTGTCACTGGTCTTTGTGGCTCGCGCCGACACGTTCCTCAGCCGCTGGTATTGGACTGACAGGCTGCGCGGTTCGGTCACGCGCCGCTGGCGACTCACCTACCAGCCCCTGACGCGCCAGTGGCGCCTCAGCATCGATGGCTTGAGCCGTCACTACACCCAATTGGTTGACGCCCTCGATACCATGCAACGCGTCAGCAATTGGCGCATCAGCGAACCACTGGGGTCCAACGACGACCAGGACTATTACGTCGATTTCCAGTTCAAGTTGGACACCGATGAACTGCCACGCCCTCTGCAGTTGAGCCTGGGCGGACAAAGCGAATGGGATCTCAACATTGAACGCCGCATCAGCGTGCCTCCCCCACGTTGATTCCCGATGAGCACCATCAAAGCCAATCGCTGGGCCTGGATCATCTCTGCCGTGGCCATCACGGGCGCCGCACTGGTGCTGGCCTTCTTGCTCGCATTTGCCACTGAAAACGGCGAGCGCTTCGAGCCCGAGTTCACCTGGCTGTTCTGGACCAACGTTGCGGTCGCCACGCTCTTGCTGGCGGTGATTCTGTTCGCAGTCGGCCGCTTGGCCATGCGGCTGCGGGCCCGCAAGTTTGGTAGCCGACTCTTGCTCAAACTCGCCGGCATCTTTGCTGTGGTCGGCCTTGTGCCCGGCTTGTTGATCTACACGGTGTCCTATCAATTCGTTTCGCGCAGCATCGAAACCTGGTTCGACGTTCGCGTTGAAGGCGCGCTTGAAGGCGGGCTCAATCTGGGTCGCAGCACCCTCGACACGCTGACCCGTGAACTGGGCTCCAAGACGCGACTGGCAGCGGAGCGATTGGCTGACGGCTCCGACAATGTCACGCCAGGCACCCCCAAGCTTCTTGATCTGGAGCGCGTGCGCGAACAACTGGGGGCGCAGTCGGTCACCCTGATCAGCGAAAGCGGCCAAGTCGAACTGTCCGTCGGGGGCGACAGCACCCACACCCTTTTGTCAGAACGGCTACCACTCTCATGGCGACAAGACGCCCGCAACAAGGGCGTCGTGGCCTCTGTCGAAGGCCTCGATGACAAGTCCGACGGCGCCTCACCAGACCCCAGCAGCGTGCAATCGCCGCGATTGATTGCGGTGGCCTGGATGCCCGACCGCAGTTTCAGCCTGCAAGCGCGCGGCCACTACCTGATGACCACGCAATCGCTGTCATCAGATCTGGTGAAGAACGCGCTGGATGTGCAGGCTGCCTATCGCGAATACCAGCAACGCGCCCTGGGTCGAACCGGCCTCAAGCGTATGTACATCGGCACCCTGACGCTGACGCTGATCCTGGCTGTTTTTGGGGCGGTGCTGCTGGCGGCCATCCTGGGGCAACAATTGGCACGTCCGCTTCTGCTGCTGGCCGAAGGGGTGGGCGAAGTGGCACGTGGCGACCTTCGTCCGAAAGCCATCTTTGCCACGCAAGATGAATTGGGCGGCCTGACCCGCTCATTTGCTGCCATGACCCAACAGCTGGCCGAAGCCCGCGCCCTGGTCAACCGCAGCGTGTCCGAACTAGACAGCGCTCGGGCGCACTTGCAAACCATCCTTGACAACCTGACTGCAGGGGTCATCGTGTTCGATGCCGAGGGCCACATCGACATCGTCAACCCTGGTGCCACCCGCATCTTGCGATTGCCCTTGTCGGTCTACCGTGGCCGGCGTTTGGACGAGGTACCTGGCCTGAACGACTTCGCCCAATCGATTGCCCAACGCTTCACCCTGTATGCCAGCGATCCGACCCCCGGCGAACGCCAGCAATGGCAGGAATCATATGAACTGAAGCTGCCTCAATACCCCGAACCCCTGACCCTTCTGGTGCGGGGCGCAGAGTTGCCGCCCAATGAGCGACTGATCGTGTTCGATGACATCACCGAAGTCGTCTCGGCGCAGCGCGCCGAAGCCTGGAGCGAAGTGGCACGACGCGTCGCGCATGAAATCAAGAACCCGCTGACGCCCATTCAGCTGTCAGCCGAACGACTGCAACTCAAGCTCGACAGCAAGCTCGACCCTGCGGGCCAGCAATTGCTCAAACGCTCCGTCGATACCATCGTCACGCAGGTTCAAGCCCTGAAGACACTGATCAACGAATTTCGCGACTACGCGCGCCTGCCCGCCGCGAAACTCGCTCCGCTGGATCTGAATGAATTGATCAACGATGTGATGGCCTTGTATGGCCACGCGGTCGAAAGCGGAACCCTTCGCACCGAGCTGTCGCCCAACCTGCCCTGGATCGTGGGCGACCCCACTCTGCTGCGACAGGTCGTCCACAACCTGGTTCAGAACGCGCTTGACTCCGTGAGCGAACACCCCCCTACTTCGGTGCCGCCACAGGTGCTCATCAAAACCGACGCACCGTTGAACGAAGAAGGCCAGATACGTGCTGTACGCTTGTTCGTTCGTGACAATGGCCCGGGCTTTCCCGACAAAATCCTCAAGCGTGCCTTCGAGCCCTATATCACCACCAAAGCCAAAGGAACCGGCCTCGGCCTCGCTGTTGTCAAGAAAATTGCCGACGAACATGGCGCTTTGGTGCGCCTGAGGAACCTAAATCGCCCCTCAGATGCGGATTTCCTAGGGAATCTCTCTGCTGAAGAGGGTTCAAGAGGGGCCCAAGTTTCGTTATCATTTTCACAGCTGTCATTCCAACAGCCTCAAGCTGCGTCACACTACTGATGCAGACCCACTCTTGGGGTTACTTTATTCATGGCCACCATTCTTGTTGTTGACGACGAACTGGGCATCCGTGCCCTGCTGTCAGAAATCCTGAGCGACGAAGGACACACCGTCGAAGTCGCTGAAAACGCCGCCAAAGCTCGCCAGATGCGCGAGCTGTGCAAGCCTGATCTGGTCTTGCTCGACATCTGGATGCCCGATGTTGATGGCGTCACCTTGCTCAAGGAATGGGCTGCCAATGGTCAACTGACCATGCCCGTGATCATGATGTCCGGGCACGGAACGATCGATACTGCGGTGGAAGCCACCAAGTTCGGTGCGCAAGCCTTCCTCGAAAAACCGATCACCATGCAAAAGCTGCTGCGTGCGGTCGAGCAAGGCTTGACCAAACCAGCCCCTCGTGCCGCGCAGCCCACTCATGCTCATGTGCACATGGCCACGGTCACGCCGATCACGGCTGCTCAGTCGTATAACAACCTCAGCGCAGCCAACATGGTGGCCACTCGCATCGAGTCCGCATCCACGCAAGGTAACGGCGCGATCACCTACAGCGCAGTCACCAGCGCGGTGTCATCGCATGCTCATCATCCGCAAGGTCCCTCGCACGAGCAAAGCTTCGAGCTGGATCGCCCCCTGCGTGAAGCCCGCGATGATTTCGAACGCGCCTACTTCGAGTTCCACCTGGCCCGGGAAGGCGGCAGCATGACCCGCGTGGCAGAGAAGACCGGCCTGGAGCGCACCCACCTGTATCGCAAACTCAAACAATTGGGCGTCGATTTGGGCCGCAGTAAAAAAGCTGCTCTGAATTGATGTATACTCTTTTTCTCTGTTGATCGCGACCACAAATCGCGATCACACAAAGAAGGCCTGGTAGCTCAGTTGGTAGAGCAGCGGATTGAAAATCCGCGTGTCGGTGGTTCGATTCCGCCCCAGGCCACCAAAATTCAGCGCCCAACTGTTCTCAGTTGGGCGTTTTCATTTGTGCTTCCCGCATGACACGCGGGGTTCCCGCACATTCTGCGTGTGCGACCAGGCTCCTGTGGTCTGGCAGGGACATCCCCGGTTGCCCTCCGTTCCGCCCTCTCTTCTCTCGAAATCGGCGCTAACTTCTTCGCCGTGGCACACCCACATGGCCTTTCGCGACCATGATTTGTGCGCGTGCCATTGCCATTCGTTGTCCGGCTTGCTTGGAGCAGCAGTCCGTCACGCCAACACTGCCGCCGCGCAAGGCATGGAGTACAAGCCTGCGCGTTGCTGCGTGACGACGAGTGCTCCGTAGGCCGCCAGTCGAGCCTCGTGCTCTGGCTTGCCCTTGTCCTTCGACTTGATCTTGAACAGGTCAATCGGCTTGTCGCTCTTCTGGCCAGCGCGCTGCATGATCCGCTCTCCGTCCACCTCGACTCCCTTGAACGACCACAGCGACTCGAAGACCTTAGCCTGACCATCGGTGAACCGGATCGGCGTGGCCTGCACGTCCGGCAGCGTCGCCCACTTGAAGTCCGCCGAGAATGGCCCGTTCACAGGTGCGGCCGGATCGGCCACTGCTGGCGCTGCAGACTGTGCCGAAGTGATGAACGAGATCCCGCCGCCATAGAACGTGAATCGTTCTTCCAGCGCCAGCCATTCCACTCCTGAGCCGAAGGGCGATCCACGAGTCGTGCGCGGCCTGGGAGTGATGACTCGGAGTTGCTACCCGCAACTCGGACACGATCCAGCAAGGTCGGCTCATGCAGCACTCTCGTCAGATCTCGGGCCAGCACGACCGGAGATCTGCGGGTGTTACCGAGCCGCCAAGCACCATCGCCCAAGTCATCTACGTCGTCGCGACTCTCGATGTCGAGCGCGAGGCGCATTTTTTGCCGCAGCCAGTCTTCATCCAGGGCTAATGCCGCACCATCGATTGCCTCGACCGGCACCTGGCCACAATCCGGGCAACGGCAGATCCGACCGCCCCGGCCATCACTCCAGACCTGCGTCCGATGCTGCTGGCAGTGGGGGCAGAGCACAAAAGACTGATCCACCACTGTTGGCCTGATGGCTTTGCCGAGCACAGACAAAGCAGATACCTCGCGTGGCGACAGCGTGGCCCGCAGCACCGGCGTGCCGCCTGCGAACATGCGCCTTGGCTATAACGTCGACGTGTTGGCCCGTTTCTCTTGGCTTGCCCGCGCAAAGTGCATTTACTGGGGTGATTTGGACACCCATGGATTTGCCATCCTGCATCGCGCCCGTTCATACATTCCAGCGTTGCAGTCCGTGCTCATGGACGAAGACACCTTGCTACAACACAAGACGCTGTGGGTGGATGAATCGGCGCAGCATCCGGCAACGGAACTGACACTCCTGACAGAGCAAGAGCAGCAACTCTATCGGGATCTCAAGCAGCAGCGCTGGGGGCAAAACGTTCGTTTGGAGCAGGAGCGGATCGACTGGGCTACCGCATGGAGCGTGTTGCAGCGGGCATTGGCCTAAAGCCACTGGCCCGCAGTGGTTGACTGCCGATGGCAGAACCTGATCAGCGCAGCGCGTTCAGTACTTTTTCGGCTTCCGGCCAGGGCAGCCGTCGCTTGCCAGACTTCATTCGGTCAAGTGCCTTGAAGGCGTCGTCGACTGACTGAGGTTGGTTCTCGATCATGGCGCACAGCAGCCCGATGGTGCCCATGACGTTGACCTGCTCCTTGTTGGCAACAATCCGCAAATTGGCGTCGCCGGTCAGCAAAGTGCAAGTCTCTTGCTTTGCAAGCGCCAGTGCCAAGTAGTCGTTGTGACTGGGCTTGGGACCGTTTTTCGCGGGAAGCAGATGGTTGTGCTGGCCTGGCAACTGCTCGGCATACGCCACGAAATCGCCGTTGACCTCCATGACCTGCAAGCCCAGGTCTTCAAGGCCAGGGCTGCCCGGTTCAATTTCTTCGTAGTACAGCAGATCAGGGATGCCGAACTGCATCGGAAGCTGGAAGAGCGTCTCCATCAACGCTCCCGCTTCCATATCGATCAAGATGTTCGCATCACTGATGAGCAACCGCATCCGATGACTCCAGCTGGCGTTCTTTGTGGAAGCGCATCATCGGGATGCCCAGCAATTCCGCCGCCTTGCCTTCGGAAATGTATTGCTCGGCCAAGGCGCGGTACACCAATTGATCAAACAGTCGTGGATGCTCTTGCGGCAGTGGCTGGCCAGGCTCAGTCTTGCGCCAGCCCTTGGCCGAAAACCGCTTGAACATGGAGAGATGAGCCGCCTCGGTGATCACGCCACACTGTTTGGCGCGCTGCAGCCATCCGGTCATCGACAGACCGAACTCGTGCTTAAGCACGTACAGCTCTTGCCATTCCAGCGCATGGCGTTGTGCCCCAAGCAACTGCAACACCGCGACACGCGGAGCCAGGAAGGCACCGGCGAACCGGTCGCAGGCTTTTTCTTCGTTGATGCCGTCAGCCAGTCGCCCTTCGAGCAGCAGGTGCCCCAGCTCATGCGCCAGGGTGAACCGCTGCCGATCACCGGGCCAGCGCTTGGAAACAGCCACGACCGGATACTCTCGGCCATCTTCGGTCCGTGCCTTGGCCGTCAAGCCAGAGAAGCCTGGGTTCTCTTCATCGACCACGATGACCAGCAAGCCAAGGCCTTCGAGGGTGTCGGTGAGGTCAGCAATCGGATTCAGCCCCAACTGCCAAGCGTTGCGAACCGAATCCGAGAACGCATCGATCTCATCCAGCGAGGTGATGTGCTCGGGCAGATTCGCGGGCGGCGCAAAAGCCGGGAACGGCAGTTCGGGAAATGCCCCGAGCAACTCCACGCGCTTCTCCACCAACTCGACGACCTTGATCTTCAGCGCATCCTGCGCCGTCTTGCCAAAGGTCGAGAGCTTGCGGAACTCGGGCTGCAGCAGTTCAACCGTGTGCGTACGGAAGAAGTATTCGGTCCGGATGCCGCAGGCGCGGGCCAGCTTGAGTAGCTGAGTCGACGACGGCGTCAGCAGACCCTTCTCGTACTTCTGGATGGCGGTGTGAGAAACACCCACCTGTTCGCCCAACGCACCCAGGGTCAGACCTGCCGCCAATCGTGCTTGACGAATGCGATCTGCAATCATGGCGCCTCCTTGGGTTGGGTTTAAAACAACCGTCATCCTACCAAATTTTTAAACCAAAGAGAAGCCCGCCCGTCTCGGCGACCGTGGCGTCAGTCGTGGGCGACTGCTTCCATGTAGGGGCGCATCACGGTGGCGACGCGGCAATCCTGAGCGTGGCGCCACAGATCATCTGCAGACGCCTTGCGCGTCCTCCAGGCGTCTTTCAAGGCCTCCAGCGCCACATCCAGACCGATCTTGTTGCGATGTTTGAAGCAATCGACCACGGTCCTGGCCGGGCTGTAGATCCGCGCCTTCACCCCGTTGCACAAGTGCTCCTCGACGCCTGCCAGATGAGCGCTACCGGCCATCTGAACCATCCGGATCGGCGGATAGTCGATCCGGGGTGAGTGGCTGCCGCGTGGCATGGCGATCCAGACTTGACGCGGTAGTTGGGTGGTCAGCCCGTGAAACTGGAGTGCGGTGAGCAGGCAGAACACGGCTTGTGGCACCCTGGTGGCGACAAGGGCAAGGCTCTCAAATTCCGTCACCTGTGCGCCTGGCAGACGGTAAAGACCACGCCCGACCCGTTCCAGCAGTCCTGCGGCCGTCATGCGCGTCAGGATGACCCGGGGCGAGCCGATGGTGTCCAGGTCGCTGGCACGCAGCAGTCCTCTTTGGTTGGTCAGATCAAGGATGCGCTGGGTATGGGTCTCGGAGAGCATTGATGGAGTGTGTTCCATTTGTTCTCCAGTCGCAATTAATCAACGAAATATCGGAACATATAACAACACACTTCGCCTCGGCCCGCCCCAACTACGGGGCATCAGCATTCCCTTTCGCCGGGTACCGGCATGGGCGCATGCTGATGCATCTCCCAGAGGAAGAGTTCCTCGATGCTGAAGCGGATGACGTCACCGTTTGCGATCCGGTAGAACGGAATGCCGAGCCGCAGGCGTTCCTGATTCTGGTGAATCCAGTAACCGGGCAAGCCAGTGATGTCGACCACATCCTTGGCGGAGTAGAAAACCCGATCACGGCGCTCAGGCCGTTTCTGCATCATCTGCTCGATGGCATCTTCACGTGCCGTGGGAGAGGATTCGGACAACTGGCGTCCGGTTGGGGATTTCCAAGTGACCCGAGCCTTGCGCTCGAAGGCCTCGACCTCCATCAGAAGATAACGGATAGATCTGTTGAGGTGCCAGGCAGGCGGGCCGATTCCTTCCGAGCGCCACTTTTGCAGCGTCTTGGGTGAGAGATTCCATCGCGAGGACAACTGGGTTTCATCGAGGACCGGATACGTGATGACTGGCTCATCCGGTCTGGGCCCGACCCCGAGGACGTTGGCATCAACCTTGGGTTTCATCACGCACCTCCGTCAGCGCGGCCTCGGCCGCTTCAAGACTGCCGTACTGGGCGATGAGTGCGAAGGCCTCGCTCAAGTAGTACCGCTTTGGTTCGGGGGCGGTGGGCGCGGGAGATTCGACAACGGGCTGCGCGTCGCATAAGGATGGCAACGGCGCTTCGTTGGACATGCCCTGACGGATCGCCTGCTCATAGGTGACGATCTCATCCACTGGATAGCGGACGGCCTTTGACAGCTTGATGTACGGCGGGCCGCGTTCTTCACTGCGCCAGCGTTGTAGGGTCTTGATGCTGACGTTCCACCGACGTGCGAGCTCCGTTTCGGTGAAGGCGGGTTCGGTTTGCATGGCATTTGCGACCGTGATTTGCGCGCGTGCCATAGCCACCAATTGCCTCAATCTGTTGCCTGAGCAGTCCCGGTATCCAAACACCGCGATAGCGCCATGTTTATTTCTGTATCTCGCCAAGGCGTTTAGTCATACGCGCATTTCACCCTGCACAGCATCCGCCGCCAGATCGATGAAACCGCGCACCTTGGGTGTCAGGTAGCGCGCGCTGGCGAACACCGCATGCACAGGCACAGTGGGCAATGACCAGTCGCTGAGGATCGGGCGTAGCTGCCCACCCTGGACGGTGGGGGAGGCAACGATCAGCGGCAGTTGCGCAATGCCCAGACCCGCAATGGCAGCATCGCGCACGGCAAACACATTGTTCGCTTTCATCCGGGGTTGTAGCGTGACACGCTCCTGCAGGTCGCCCCTTGAGAGCATCCATGTAGCCTGATGGCTGCCACCGGCAAAGCTCAGGACATCGTGTGTCTCCAGTTCGGCGGGATGCTCGGGCGCCGCGCGCCGTGCCAGATAAGCCGGTGTAGCGAACAGGCCGTAGCGCAACTCACCCAGCTTGCGCGCTGTCAGGGTCGAGTCCACAAGGGGGCCCACGCGGATAGCCAGATCAAACCCCTCGTGCACGATATCGACGATGCGGCCGGTGAATTCGGCATCGACCCGCACTTGCGGATAGCGCTCCAGATACGCAGCAATCCATCCACTCACCGCGATCATGCCGAACTCGACCCCGCAGGTGAGCTTGAGCACGCCACGCGGCTCGCCCTGGGCTTTTTGCACCGCACGCTGCGCATCTTCGACCGATGCCAGGATGCCCACGGCGCGCTCGAAAAATTCGCGCCCGATCTCCGTCAGCGAGAGCGACCGCGTCGTGCGTTCGAGCAGGCGTGCGCCCAGATCCTTTTCCAGCTGGGTGACCACCCGCGAGAGGTAGGCCTTTTGGGTGTGCAGCGCATCAGCGGCGCGGGTGAAGCTGCCGGTTTGCACCACTTTGACGAAGGCTTGTAGCGCCGTTATCTCCATTGTTATCTCAATTGGCAACAGACAGTCCCATTAGAAGGTATTTTTCTATTCCACGGCAAGACTCAAACTCCAGTCCATCTTCAACACACCCTGGAGCCCCAGATGAGCCTTAAAGACCCCAACCCCGTCAACCCGAACGCCAAGAAGCGCGTTGCCATCGTCATCGCCAACCCGGCAGTGTCCAGCACCACCGGCTGGCCGGTGGGCTTCTGGTGGAGCGAGCTGCCCCACCCCTACCACGTGTTCACCGAAGTGGGCTACGAAGTGGAGGTGTTCAGCCCCGCTGGCGGCAAGTGCGAAGCCGACGGCATGAGCGACCCGAGTGATGCCAGCGGCTACAGCAAGACCGACCTGATCAGCCAGGGCTTCATCCACACGCCCGAACTCAAGGCGCTGGTGGACAACACGAAGAAAGTGGCAGACATCGACGTAGCCGCGTTCGACGCCATTGTGGTGGCTGGTGGCCAGGCGCCGATGTTCAGCTTTGAGCAGGCGACCGACCTGCACGCCAAGTTTGCCGAGTTCCATGGCGCGGGCAAGGTGGCTGCCGCCCTGTGCCACGGCGTGGCGGTGCTGGCCTACGCCAAGGACAGCGCGGGCGAGTACATCGCCAAGGGCAAGACCGTCACCGGCTTTGCCAACTGCGAAGAAGACTTTGCCGACAACGCGGTGTGGACCTACAACATGCTGCCGCGCGGCACGCACATCATGCCTTGGCGCATCGAGGACCGGCTCAAGGAACTGGGTGCCAACTACGTGCAGGCCGGCATGTGGCGCGGCTTTGCGGTACGTGATGGCAACCTCATCACCGGCCAGCAGAACTTCTCGGGCGAAGAGACTGCGCGCCTGGTGGTCGAGACGCTCGGGCGCTGAGCGGGGGCATGATGAATCACCGTCCCAACATCCTCATCACCGGTGCCACGGGCAATATCGGCCGCGCTTTGGTTGCCCAGTTGGCGCAGATGGCATCGGTGCAAGTGCTTGCAGCCTCGCCCAAAGGGCAGCCGGTCGCGGGCGTATCCAGCCGTGCGCTCAATCTGCTCGATGCGACTTCAGCGCAGGCGGCCATGCAGGGCATCGACCGCCTGTTCCTGTTGACTCCTGCACATCCTGAGATGGAAGCGATGACCGCCCACGCTGTACAGGCGGCGCAGGCGGCGGGGGTGCGCCACATCGTACGCGTCTCCGGCGCGGGGGCAGAGCCCGCGTCAGACATCGCCATTGCGCGCCTACAGGGCCGCTGCGACCAGATCGTCATCGACTCGGGGCTGACTTACACCCTGCTGCGCCCCAAGAACTTCATGCAGAACTTCACCACCTTCCTGCGGGACATGATCCGCGCTGGAACGGTGTATTCCTCGCAGGGCGATGGCCGCGTGCCCTTCATCGATGCGCGGGACATCGCCGCTGTGGCGGCCAAGGTGTTGATCGAGCCTGCCGCCCACTCGGGTCAGGCTTACACCCTGACCGGGCCCGAGGCGCTCACCCATGCCAAGGCGCTGGCCGAGATCGAGCAGGCCATCGGACGCAAGGTTTCGCTGGTGCCGATCAGCGAGGATCAGGCTATCGAGGGCATGCGTCAGATGGGCATGCCGGAGCCGATGGTGCAGGCCATGTCGAGTCTGAACCGCGTAATTGCGGCCGGTTGGGTGGCGGAAGTCACCGACGACGTGCCGCGCCTTCTGGGTCGGCCCGCCACACGCTGGGCCGACTTCGTGGCCGAGCACCGCAACGTGTGGCGATGAACGGCGAGACCACCATGCCTGCCGAGCCGGTCACCGAGCTGATCCGTCGCCGCGTCAAAGCGGGCCGGGAGCTTGAGTACGAAGCCTGGCTGCAACGCCTTCAGGCCGAGGCCCGCTCGTTGCCGGGTTACCTGGGGGTGACCACGCAGGCTGATGACTTGGTGGGTCATGCCGTGGATCACCCAGCGACTGTCGCCCTGGATTTACCCCCGATAAAAGATGTCTTGAACGCAATCACAGGAGAAAAATCATGAGCATTTCGGTCATTGGAGCCGGTAACGTCGGCATGGCTTTGGGCCACGCCTTCACCCAGCGCGGCGAAACCGTCGTTTTTGGTTTGCCCGAACCTGAGAAATACCAGTCAGCTGTTTCAGCCCTAGGGCCGCTGGCAAAGGTCACATCCACGGCGCAGGCCATTGCCGCCAGCAATGTGATCATCCTGGCGGTACCCTACGCGGCGGTGGCGGGCATCGCCCAGAGTGTGTCGGATTGGCAGGACAAAATCCTGGTGGATGCGACCAATCCACTGGCACCTGGCCTGGCCGGTTTGACGGTCGGCACCACCACCTCAGGTGCCGAAGAACTGGCCAAGCTCGCCCGTGGCGCACGGGTGGTCAAAGCCTTCAACACCACCGGGGCCGAGAACATGGCCGATACCCGCTACCCGGGCGGCTCTCCCATGATGCCCCTGTGCGGCGATGACGCCGACGCGCGCCAGCGCGTGATGGCGCTGGCAACGCTGATTGGTTTCGACGCAGTGGACATGGGGCCGCTGATGGCTGCGCGCTATCTGGAGCCGTTTGCCATGACCTGGATTCATCTGGCCATCAAGCAAGGCTACGGGCGCAAGTTCGCCTTCGGTATGTTGCGGCGCGGTTGAAGAGGTGATGCGATGACGACCTCTCGCACAGCGGGTGATCTACCCGTGCACCCACACGGCCGCACCTCACACTGGGCAAGCGCGGGCGGCCTGCCGGGCCGATGCCGCCGCCGAACCCGGCGTCAAAGGCGCCGAGCAAGTCTTGGCCGCTCACGCGCTTGGTGGGCAACGCCTGCGTGCCAACTTCGGCGCCACCGCCAGCGGGTGCTTCATGTCGATCATCGCGCCAGCCGCGAGTGGAAGAAATCCGGCGTGCTCATTGTCCAAATCCCTCGGAAATCACCTCGTCAGAAAACGATTCCAGGGAGATTCGGTGCACCTCGTTTATCCCAGATCACCAGCATTCATGCAGGTTGCAGCGGTATTGCAGGGCCGACGATTTACCCCACTTTTGCCCCATCAAAAATAAAAAAGCACCTAGCCGCTAGGCTAAGTGCTTGTTTTCCTGGTGGGCGGTGCAGGGTTCGAACCTGCGACCCCTGCCGTGTGAAAGACGGGAAACAGGACAACCGTGGACAACGTAGCACCACATATATCTAGAGAGTAGTCCTTGTTTGTCCAGAAAAGTGCGCTTATGATTTTCCTACCTGTTTCCTACCGTAAAAGTCATGGCGTCCAAAGACATCAACACCGTCGATGCACGAAGCAAGCTCAAGCCCCAGCGGGAGCCGTACTACGTACGGATCAAGGAAGGCTGCTATCTCGGCTTCAGAAAGATGACCGCCGACACAGAGGGCACCTGGGTTGCCCGGTGTCGGATTGAGGAAACCGGCAAACAGGCAAAAACCAGTCTTGGCAACTTCCTGGACCTGACGCCCAGCAAGCGTTATGACGCGGCGCTTGAAAACGCTCAAAAGTGGTTCGACCACCTTGGCATGGGCGGATCAGCCGAGGTCAAGACGGTCAAACAGGCTTGTGAGGCCTACGTCCAGCACATCAAGGAAACCAAAGACGAAGCCAAGGGCAAGGACATCGAGGCCCGATTAACCCGGTGGGTCTATTCGCAACCCATCGCCAAAACAGAACTGGCCAAACTCAACATGCCCACGGTGGAGGCTTGGCGCAAGAAGCTGGCCGCTACACCAGTAGTTGCCAACCCCTATGCCGAGGAAAAGATCACTCGCCCACGATCTGCGTCATCTATCAATCGGGACATGACGGCACTACGCGCGGCGCTGAACTACGCCAGAGAACAGGGCAACGTAATGACTGACGTGGCTTGGTTGAAAGCACTCAAGCCCATCAAGGGCGCAAGCAAGGCGCGTGACGGCTACCTAGATCGTCAACAACGGCGCGACCTTATCAAACACGCCCCGGCTGATCTGGCCAAGTTCTTGAAGGGCTTGTGCCTGCTACCCCTGCGCCCTGGTGCACTTGCAGGGTTGACCGCTTCCCACTTCGACAAGCGACTGTCTGTGCTGACTATTGGCAAAGACAAGCACGGCAAAGACCGCAAGATCACCTTGCCCAAGGACACGGCAGAGTTCTTTAAAGAACAAATCACAGACAAGCTACCGGCGGCGCCCATCTTCACGATGTCCGATGGCAGGGCGTGGAGCAAGGACTATTGGAAAGGTCCGATCAAGCTGGCCGCGCAGTCTGCCGGATTGCCTGAAAGCACGACCGCCTACACATTGCGGCACAGCACCATCACTGACTTAGTTCAGGTACTTGACCTTTTGACGGTTGCACAAATCAGTGGAACATCGGTCCAGATGATTCAGGCGCACTATGGGCACCTACGCCACGAACGCGCTGCCGAAGCACTTGCAGGGCTGGCGCTGTAATCCGAACCGACTAGAACAGCGGCGACAAGGACGAGCAAATCAAACCGAAAGTGGCATGACGTTCTACGAATTGCGAGGCAACCCAGAACAACACAAAGACGACAAGGACAACTACACCACCGAAATTGCGGCCGAGGTCGCCTTATTCCGATGAAAAGCACAACGGCTTCCCGCGCAGCGAAGCAACGTCTTCCAAGGGACCTTTAGCCTATCAAGAGGGGTGGCATCTGTAGTTCGACACAGACTCCAACTGTGCATAATGGTTTTGGCTAACTAACGAA
>JAGWLR010000095.1 GCA_028864885.1 Burkholderiales bacterium
CTTTTCAGACGCCTTGCCAGCGTCGCCCTCCTCGCTTTCGCATGCATCAACTCAGCACCCGAGGCACAGGCACAAGCCTCGTCAAAACCGGACGAGCCCATTGCCGCGCCTTACTGGTCCGATGCATGGCGAGGATGGCACTTCTACGAAGATCCCGAACCCGAGCTACCTGACAACCCTGCGTCTCAACCCAAGACGCCCGCCCTTACGCCGCTCACTTCAGCAGCGCCCCCCATACCGACCACTCGCCCGGCCAAAGCGCCAGAACTGGTCGAATTCGAGAGGCTGCAAAAGGCCGTCGAGTCCTACCGCAACATCGCGATCATGCGGCCGACCGAGGCCAATGTGCGCCGCTACATGGAACTGGAAGCCAAGGTCGTGGCCCGAGCTTCCTACTTTGCCGACGTCGCCCAGCGCGTCGCCTGGGCCACACCAGAGCTGGACCCCACCGTGTACGGCCGCCCCGTCAACGCCAAGGCGCTGGAGGTGTTCGACCGGGATCAGTTGCTCAGCCGCTCTCAATCGATCGCCTCACTGGGCAAGGACCACGTCCTGTTCTTTTTCTTCCGCAGTGACTGCCCGTACTGCCACGCCTTCGCCCCCACGCTGACGGCCTTCGAGGCGCGCCACGGCATCAAGGTGGTGGCCATCAGCGTGGATGGCGGTCCCATGCCTGGCTTTGCAGATGCCCGGGCCGACAACGGCATCGCCAACACCCTGAAGGTCACCCAGGTGCCAGCCGTGTTCCTGGCCCAGCCCTACACCGGGCAGATCACACCCATTGGCTTTGGTGTGCTGTCTGAATCCGAATTGCTGGAACGCATCACCACCGTGAGCACACCGGCTGCCCAGGCCATGTTGCCCAGCGTGAACAGGCAAGTCCTTCTTCAATAGGAGCAGATCATGATCCAGACACACACGCCGACGGCACCGCTCTGGAAACGAGTGGTCGCCACCCTGATGGCCACCTTGCTCATTGCATCGCCGCTGCCCCTGCGCGCCGGGGACCTCAATGCCGAAGTGAACAGCATGTTCAACAACCTGGGGGCCATCGGCAACTACACCGCACCGGGCGCCTTCCGTGGCCAGACCATGAACACCTACACCGGCGGCAGCCTGTTCATGCGCTCCCCCAACAAGGTGTACCAGCTCGCCGCCATCCAGTTCCCAAGTGCCAAGGCGGGGTGCGGCGGCATCGATGTGTTCGGCGGTTCGTTCTCTCACATCTCGGCCACCGAGTTCAAGAACATGCTCAAGAACATCACCGCAGCCCTGCCGGGCATCGCCTTTCAACTGGCACTGGAAGCCGTCTCACCACTCCTGGGTGGCTTGAGCAAGTGGGCCAAGGGCCTGGAGACCTGGATCAACAACGCACGCATCAACTCTTGCGAAACGGCCAAAGCCATCGTCAGCACGGCGGCCGAGGCCACGGGATACAGCTCGCAGGAGACCTGCGCAGACCTCGCCATCGAGATGGGCATGGAAAGCGACCGTGACGCTGCACGCAGGCGTTGCGCTTCCGACCGGCCCAGCATCCTCGCTTCGGCTCGCACCTCAGGCGATGCCAATGTGCGCAACAAGGCGCCCTTCGTGGGCAACCTGACCTGGAAGGCCCTGAAGTACACCGGCGTCTCCCTGGACGATCAGGAGCGTGAACTGATCATGAGCATGGTGGGCACCGTCATCTACCACCCGGAAGAAGCCGCCCGCGACCCGGAACCCATCGCCGCCACACTCACCTCGATCAGCCAATTGCTTTATGGTCAGAGCGCCGGGGCCGGTGTGAACGTCACCCAGCACCTGCTCAAGTGCAATGACTACGTGAACTGTGATGCCGTGACCCTCAACACCACCTACACGCACACGCCATTCACCGCCAAAGTCGAGACACTGATGCGCTCCATTGCAGAGAAGATCGCCACCCGCACCGCCATTCCCAACAATTCGGCCGAGGTCGGCTTCGTCAACCAGACCACCGAGCCGGTCTACAAAATGCTGTCAGTGGGTGCGACCATCCCAGGTTCTGGCTTGGCAGACAGCCTCATCGCCCAATACCGCGACGTGATCGCAGCGGACTACGCCTATGTGTTCCTGGAGCGCAATCTGCGCGTCGGCCTGGCCGCGCTCGACAAGGACTATCAACTGCAAAAGACACAGCGCGAACAGGCAGTCCAGATTCGTCAACGCGCCCTGGTCATGCTGCAGCAACTCTCTCAAGAGAAAAACCTCCTGTATCAGAAGGTCGGTTCTTATCGGGCTGTCTCCAGCCACTTGGAACAGTTGGAGCGGCAATTGCGATCCAGCATGCCGCAGCACGTGATGGACATGCTTGGGCAGCAGGCTGCTTACATGGCTCGTTGACTTTCACCGAGCACAGGGGATGCCATGTGGGAGATCTACGCCTACCAGAACGCGGACAGCCTGTTCGGCGTCTTCAATGCAGCAGCGGCGATCCACGCCTCGGGCGACTACATGTCGGCCGTTGCCGCCGTGGCGTTCTGCGGCTTCGTGGCCGCCCTGATCGCCTACGCCTTTGCCCCGGAGAAGCTGCAAGGCTGGAAATGGCTGGGCACGGTGCTGCTGGTGTTCTCCATTCTGATTCTGCCCAGGGCCACTGTGGGCATCGTGGACAAGACAGGTGGAGCCCCAGTCAAGGTCGTGGCCAACGTGCCCTTCGGCATGGTCATGCTCGGCAGCGTCACCAGCACCATCGGCCACACCCTGACCGGCCTGTTCGAAACCGCCTTCCAGACCATTCCCGGCCCAGGTGCCTTGCCCAGCGAACTTACCTACGAGAAGAACGGCCTGATGTTTGGCAACCGGCTGATCAGGAGCACCAGCAAGGTGACGTTCCAGGATCCCAACTTCCGCACCGACCTGATCAACTTCATCCACAACTGCACGATGTACGACCTGATCGACGGCACGATTGGTCCTGCCGTGTTCTCGACATCCGCAGATGTCTGGCCCCTCATGGCCACGCCCAATCCTGCGCGCTTCAGCACGGTCACCAGCGCTGCGGGCATTGATGTGGACACCTGCCCCAACATCTACACAAACCTCAATGGCCGACTGCCAGCGCAGATCAACCAGATTCAGGGCCGCCTGGCCTTCCAGTTGAACCCCACCCTGCCTGGTGCTGCCGCCGCAGCTGTCATCGCCAACCAGATTCAGCAGGCGTACATCAAGAACAACATCGCCGATGCGGCCACCACCGCTGCCGACCTGATCCGCCAAAGCGCCATGCTCAATGCGATCAACGACACCAGCACCATCGTCGGGCAGAAGGTCAACGATCCAGCGGCCATGGTGCTGGCCGTTGGCCGGGCACAAGCCGTCGCTCAGCAGAACGCCGCGTGGATCAACAACGGCAAGGTGGCCGAGCAAGCCCTGCCCGTGTTCCGCAACGTCATTGAAGCGCTCACCTACGCATTGTTCCCCTTGATGGTGCTGCTCTTGCTGCTGACCAGCGGGCGCGACACGATGCTGGCCTTCAAAGGCTACGCCGCCATCCTGATCTGGATCCAACTGTGGCCCCCGCTGTACGCGGTGCTGAACTACATGGCGTCCATCTACGCGGCCTACGATCTGGCTGCGGCTTCGGACATCGGCTCGGGCACCAAGGCCCTGTCTTTGCAAACCGCCTCGACGATCTATTCGGGCGCCATCTCAGGTGAGGCTGTTGTGGGCTACCTTGCAATCAGCATTCCTGTCATTGCCTGGGCGGCATTGAAGAAGATGGAGGGTGTAGGGACCGCCCTGGTGGGTGGTTTGTCTGGACTGCAAAGCATGCTGACTGGCAGCACAGCATCTACCGCCACCGGTAACATGAACATGGGCAACGTCACTATGGACCAGGCGCAACTGGCACCGAACCGAACCTCGGCGTTCATGAGCAGTTGGCAAAACGACCTCAGTGGCAACACCTTTTCTTCGAACAGCCTGACCGGGCGAACAGCCGTCAGTCTGTTGCGCAACCAGGGGTTTGCTTCGCGGGTGGTGTCCATGCGGGTGTCTGAACAGGATGTGTCCGATGCAAGCAGGCAGGTCACTGCGGCACGCAGCGAAGCCTTGGCTGCAAGTTCGGATCGATCCGCAGCTCTCTCCGAAGCATTCACGCGAGGACTGAGCAGCCTTCGCTCAGGCCGCAGCAGCAGCGGATCCACGTCCAGCAGCTTCGAGCAATTTGGAGAGACGCTTAACCGTCTGGACCAGATCTCTAAAGGCATCGCCGACAGCACGGGGCTTTCCCAGTCTCAAGTGGCGCGTATCGCATTTGGTGCGTCGGGACACGTGGGCGTTGATGGGCGCTTCGCTGGCGCAAAAGCCAATGCCAGCGCGGACAAGAGCTACCTGTCGGGCCTATCCGCCGATGAACGCAAGGTTCTGAGCAGTTTGACCAGCGAGCAAATAGCCGACTTCAAGCAATTCGGTGACCGCGTCTCCAGAGATGCCAGCTTCATCAACACCATCAGCAGCGACTCCCGAGAGGCCCGCGACATGGCGTCCAGGCTGACAAACACTGCCACGCGATCTGAACGTGCTGAGGTGAGCCTTGCTGAACGCACCGCACTGTCGGAGCGCCTGACCTCTGCTTATGAAAAGGGCGAAACCATCACCATCGACATTGCTCAGGATCCGCACAACCTCGAAATGTTCACCCGCTATGCAGAGCAATACGGTGGCGACAGCAGAGCGGCCCAGGCCTTGATGGCCGCAGAACTTGCCAGGCAATCACTAAAGCCCAATCGGGTGTTCTCCGATGGCACGGCATTGCCAACTTCGTTTGAGGACATTCAGGCTCAACATCGGCAAGAAAAGGCCGACACAGCCTTGAAGCCGGAGCTTGATGATCGCCATCGCAGCAACGATCGACAGGTGTCTCGTTTCGGCAAGTCTGCGCGTGCAGGCCAACCAGCCCCCGCCCCAGAGCCATCATCGACTAGACAAGAGGTTCAGACCCGAGGCACAGAGATACGAGCAACGGCAATTGCTGATCAAACCGGTTTCGATGCCAAAGCGGAGATCGTCAAGACCAATGACGGAACAATAGCCTCGAAGAAATCACTGCTCAAGCAGTCTGGTAAGCAAGTCGTCAAGGATGCAGGAGCGACCGCCGACAACGCCATGGGCGTGGTGAAAGACCTTCTCAAAAAATAGTCAGGCCGAATCACCATCCGGTCCGCTCATATTCGGATTCAAGTCACCTTCTGGTGGCTTCATAAACGGCGGGTGCCCTTTGTCACGCCAGTAGTTCGCGGCCAAATCCTCTGAAGTCACCCCCATCCCGGGGATCGAATCGGCGCCCTGCCTCAAGCTCCTGCTCATTCTGCGGACGCGAGTCAGCGCCCCGCCGATAGCTGTGCCAAAAAGCATCCCAACACCGATCATGACTACCCTTGTGCCCCAATCGTCCATTGCGGCTGAGAACAAGCCGACCAAACCACCTAAAGCGACAAAGCCAAAGAAAATTGGGTTTCTCATGTGGGCACCTCGTACCAACTAGGCTATCGCCACGCCGGTACGTCTGCAACCCCATTTTCCTTTCTCCATGGGGTGTATTCATCCAAACTCTCCACCCACGCCACTTCGCTGGCCAGTAGCGGACGCGCACGCCCAGCCAGTGAGTTACGCTTTCACCATGGACTACGCACGACTTCGCAACCTGTTGGAGCCCCTGGTAGCGGCCCTGAAGGATGCCGGCACACACCCCATGCTTCCCACGATTTGCGGTGAGTTGGGGATGCCCGCACCTGCCTCCGATGGCTCCAAGCGAGAGCGCATGACCGCCAGCTTCGATGCGGTCGCAGACACAGATCTGCCAGCGGTTGCACGCAAACTGCTCGTTCGCCATCCACCCAGCGCCGCCACGCGGAATCAGATTCAAGACCTTCTCTGGACCGATAGCTCCTGCCCACCCATTCCGAAGCGCCATCGGCGAGAGGTTGCGCGCAGGCTCAATTCCGAGAATCTTTATGGAGATGCTCGCAGGTTTGATGAGCTATTAGAAAGCCTTTGGATTTTGGATGCGGATGACTGGATGCACCTGTTAGGTGGCAAGCCCACGGGGTTACGCGCCGAAATCCAGCAGCACGTCCATCGCAACTCCGAGGACTGGTCGTCTGAAGTGCTGTTCGACAAGCTCGGCGCGTATGAAGCCTCCGATCGGCGCTTCGCGCTGTTCCTTGAGGGGCTGGCTTCAGCCAACGTGCGTCCTGACGAGGCCGCGCAACGCCACTTCGTCGCCTGCGTCAACGAGCCGCTGCGCAGTTGCGGTGTCGAGTTGCGCGAGACCGACGCCGAGGGCGGCTACCCAGTCTTTTCCCTTGTCTCATTGCTCGCGACGGCCAAGGGTAGGCCAAAAAATCTCATCTTCGCCTCGCCCGAGAAACCTGACTTGCGTTTTCGCGATGCTCTGGACAACGATGTCGAAATTGTCACCAATGCTGACAAGGTGCTCGTCTATGACAGACCTATTGGTAACGACGGGTTGCGCTGGAACGACCTGCAGCAATGGTGGGGCGAGACTGAGCAGATTTTCGATGCCACGCAGGCCAAGCGCTCACTGTACGCTCGGCTCAAAGCAAGCCTGCCTTCCAACTCACCGCCACAAACCTTGCTGTTCGATGCCTTCTTTGAAGGCTTCCGCAGCGCGGTGCCGAATTTGCCCGCGCTACTGCCTGAGGTCTGGCTGCACTGGGACCCGCGCACGGTCAAGGAGCGAGGGCCGGATGCACTTCTACGGTTTCGCATGGACTTCCTGCTCTTGTTGCCGCAGGGCGTACGGGTCGTCATCGAGGTCGATGGAAAGCACCACTATGCAGACTCGAAGGGTAGCGCTGACGCGCAACGCTACGCGCAGATGGTCAAGGCCGACCGCGAACTCAAACTCGCGGGCTATGAAGTCTTTCGCTTCGGGGCCGCAGAGTTGCAGGCGAACTCCGCGAAGATGGACGTGAAAGCGTTCTTCGAGGCTTTGTTCAAGCGCTACCGCGTCTCTACGAACTGACGTCACTTGCATTCATCAAGAATATCAAGCGAATCTCCACGCTCTATTGCTACCGGTCCCCGGGCATACGCCTCGCTCAGAAGAAAACCACCTGGATCAAAAACGGCAAGGCTGCAGGGCGAGCACTGCCACGAGCCGCTCTGCCAACAGCCTAAAAGGCTCAGTAGAGTTCAACGAACTCGAAGCTATCTGCCAAATGGGTACCTGAGCGCCCGGAGAACTTCGCGTGTTCAGGTACCGACAGATTTTCGGGACCTCTGTACGCTTATGCTTACATCAATGAGGAGCCAGCATGGCAACTGAATCCACACCCCAGGAAAACGCGCGTGCGATCTGCGAGGCCTTGCTGGCAGCAGATCGAAGCGACAAAATTGAGAAGGCCATTCTGCCCAGCGAGGTTGAAGTCATTGACCGACTTCTGGCGCGTGGGCTCGAACTGAACGAAGCCTACGAAGAGATCTTCAACAAGCTGCACGAGCATCCTCATGCGCTGAAGGTGTTCTTCGACCTCTTGCAAAGCACCGCAGCATTCTGGAGCCCAGAGGCCAATATCGAAGCGCGTGAAGGCAGAAACAGGCTGGTCGAGGTAAATCTAGCAATTCAGGAAAAAGCGTCGGAGCTTGCCAGCCTGCTGAGCGAACGTACAACGCTGAAAAACCACTCTGGCTTTTCCTGCGACACGCATTACCACCCAGTAGACGTGATCCATGCAGCCGCTGAACAGAACTACAGCTACCAAAGCTGGGTAAAGGAAAAACTGAACGCTCTCACACGCCAGTTCGATCTGAAATACTGGCCTGATTTGAGTGCGTTCGTTCAGGTCATCGCCGACGATGCGGCTCGGGCCACCCCATTGCCGCACGACGCAATCACTGACGCGGGAACGGAAGGCAAGCGCGCAGGTCTGGCGGACACCTTCAAAGCGTTCTTCGTCGCACTGGAAGAGTCAAGCAGACGCAACCATGGCTTTTTGCCGAACGCATTCGAGCTCACTGACCAAAGCATGGCCAGCTTGTTGAGTTGCGCATTAGGCCTTGGCCCAGAAAAAATTGTCGACTCCACCTACGTCAAGCGACTTCGCCAACGGCAAAGAGAACGCGCCCGGCAAGCATGACGTCCTCCATCAGTGCAGTACGACAGTGCGAGAAAGCCTTGAAGCCGTTGCGGCAACGCGGCAACCCGTAACACCGTGTCCGCCGTCCGACTCCACATGTGCCAGTCATAACCTAGTGCTGCCAAATTTCTAACCTGGGTCGATGTCTAAATTTGGCTTCTTGGAGAGATGGAAGGCTGGATGACCACTCTGCTACATCAAGGCAATGTTCTCTTCGATGCGAGCCAGAAGTGCGTCAAAGTCTGGTTGCCCTTGGTAGTACAGCGCCTGAGTCTTCCTGTACTCAGTGGCAAAGCGCTTGCGCTCGTCAGCATCCTTCAGGATGAATGCCGGATTGCTGGCAATCACCAACTCATCCCCCGT
Source organism: Burkholderiales bacterium (assembly GCA_028864885.1). Taxonomy (GTDB): domain Bacteria; phylum Pseudomonadota; class Gammaproteobacteria; order Burkholderiales; family Burkholderiaceae_C; genus Aquabacterium. Next base: position 8,487 of record JAGWLR010000095.1, read on the forward strand.
GCGAAAGCGCTGCTTCTTGCGCTCCTGGTATGCAGGATCCTTCATGAACGCCTGGATCTCATCCAACTGCAGCAAGCAGTACACATCGTAGTAGTGGCGCAAGAAGTTCGCAGGGAACGCCTGTGCCTCACCCAGCTTCCGGTACTTGGTCGAAATCGTCTGAAGCTTCTCGACAAAGGTGTGGGTGGGCGCATAGCACGGCACGTCGATGGCCCTGTTATCCATTACAGAGATGCCGCGTGCGCTTGCTGTGTCCCGCGCCCAGGACGAAATCGTCACCGGGCGGTTGGGTGCCGTGTCATCAAAACCGAGCTCCAGCAATATCCCGTCTTTGACACCTGCCAATGGGGCGGTGCGCGCCGCGTAAGAAAGCCGGATGCCACCGCTGCGCATCTTCTCATCGTCGAAATCTTCGTCGCGAGCGACTTGAACAATGCCCGGTATTTTTATTTCGGCGGCCAGCCAGTCATAGAAAGCTCGGCGGGACGCGACATGGGCGGCCTTATCCTGATTGCGGCCGGTCTTGACGTCCAAATCTGTGGGTGGCTCGATGCGGATGTCGATGTCCTCCGAGAATCGATGGATGACACCAAATCCCTTGGACAAGGATGTGCCGCCCTTGAGTTCGAAGTTGAACCCCTGAGTTCGCAGCCCCCAAAGGCAATGCATGATCCAGTAGTCCTTCTCGACCAATATCGGATCAAGGCTTCGCTCATCAGCAACCACGGCAAGCAGGTCGCCGAAGTCCTTTCGGTCATGCAGAAATTCAGACACTCAGCCAACCTTTGGCGCGCTTGCGCGTCGCCACAGAGCCAAATGTCGATAGCGCGCGTTTGAGTTTGTCGAGGTCAAACGAGGACAGCTTGCTCTGTGCTTGCCGCAAGACAGCATCGCGATCTTCAGCCAACTGCTCAAGGTTGTTGAGCAGGTCGACAAACAAAAACTCCGGCGTGAGCTTTTTGGGGAAACGTGGTTTCACCCGGAAATCGAACTGCCGATTGCCGAGCTTGAACACGCCATGCCGCTTGCGGTTGTAGACCAGCGTGCGGTTGTAAAGCTGCGTTGTACCCAGGCCCACTGCGTTGTATGCCGAAGGCGAGAAAACAAGAAATTCGGTATCGCGCAGGAAACTGCCAACCACTTCAGCATCCTCGGGCGGCACGGGCCCATAGCTGGACACCTTCGGCACGTAGTACATCCCCTGCGCCAACTTCTTCACACGACCTTCTTTGACCAACTCGCGCACGTGACGGTCTACCGCCGTGCTCATTTCAGCCAAATCCTCCCGCCGGTACACCCGCCCAGGACGCAGCGAAGCGGCCAACCGCTCAGCGGCGCCACTCACCGGCCTCTCAGAAGCAACCGAAACAGCAGTCATGCCAGAATTCTCATTGAAATTTCATGCAATCTTAGGGCTAAACTGAGGGACTTGCAAGTTCAGGCCCGTTTGCCGGTCTGACAGCTCCCACCATCCAGCAGAACAATGGCCTCAACCGATCAGATTGACCTCGTGTGCCATCGATGCGTGTCCGATGAGACGCTCGTCGCCGAGATCAAGCAATCCGGCAGCAAAGCCAAATGCACGTTTTGCGGCCGTCGCGGCGCAAAAACCTGGAGCATCCAGACGTTGGCCGACCGCATCGAACCGGTGTTTCACGAAAATTTCGTACTGAGCCCCAGCGCGCCAGAGGGATACGAACTGTTCCTCCACATGGACAAGGAAAGTACCTACGAGTGGACCCGGGAGGGCGAGCCACCGAACGAGGTCATCCAGTCCATGGCGGGCATCACAGAAGAAATCGCAGATGCGGTCATTGCTGAGCTTGACAGTCGACAACACTGGAACCACCACGACGACCCGGGCGAAGAAGACCCATTCGGATACGAGGTCCGCTACGTGCAGACGGTTGCGGACGGAAATCGCCTGCAGCAGTGGTGGGCATCGATCAAGGAAGACGTCACACACAAGTCAAGGTTCTTCAGTTCAGCCGTGTTGCAGTTCCTGACCACAATCTTCGAGGGTCTGGAACACCTTGAAGGTCACCATGGGCCAGCCGTCATCACCAAGGGCACCGAAGCCCTGCTCTACCGTGCGCGAGTGGCCAAGAACCACGGTGAGGTGAAGCAGTTTTTGCTGAAGCGGGAATCCGAACTGGGTGCACCACCGAGGAAAGTTGCGCTGGCTGGTCGCATGAATGCTGCTGGCATCAGCGTTTTTTATGGCGCGACCGAAGTAGCCACCTGCATTGCAGAGGTCCGTGCACCCGTCGGGTCTTCGGTGGTTGTGGCCGGCTTCAGACCACTGAGGCCCCTACGACTAGTGAACCTCAAAGCATTCGACCGCCTGTTCGCGCGGGGCAGCATGTTCCACCCAGGCTTTCAGCAAGAAGCAGAACGGTTTGCCTTCATGCGACGCCTGTCCTTGCAGCTGTCCGCACCGGTGCTGCCTTCTGACGAAGCTCTTGACTACGTGATCACCCAAGTGATTTGCGAATATTTGGCCACACTTCAACCTCGACTCGATGGGCTGATCTACCCGTCAACCCAAAGTGGAGGAGAAGGATCCAACGTGGTGCTTTTCAGTCATGCCTGCAAAGTGATGCCACCTGACGCACAGACCACACGAGACGAAGTGACCGTCATGCAAATGAGCGACGAGGCTGATGACGTCGAATATGTGGTGCACTTGACCTCGGTGGCAGACGCTGTCCCCACGACAGGCAACGACGACTCCCCTATCGATGAAGCCCTTCTTGAACAGGGCTTCGCTGGCTGGGTTCCGCATGGGTCCGCCAGCGCCGAGCTGCTGGAAACCCTGCCGACACTTGAGCTTGTCGCCACGGAGTTGGACGTGGTCGAGGTTCGAGCCGTGAAGATTGAAACCCGCAGATACCAAGTCAGCCATTGGCAGCGTGACCCGTCACGCGATCTTGATCCAAACTTCTGATGGACAGAGCGCCCTGCGACATCATGACAACAGGCGTCAATTTGCTGCCCCGAATCCAGTCGTCCACCATCTCGGCCCAACTTTGCAACATGGCCCGCCGCTGCTCGGCGTATTCCGCCTTGTTGTAGACCGCACGCACCCCCTTCTGCTCGTGAGCCAGGCACTTTTCGATCCAGTCGGTGTTAAAGCCAGCCTCGTGAAGCAGTGTTGA